>CAMOVV010000059.1 GCA_946627685.1 uncultured Bacteroidales bacterium | reverse complement strand
GATTCACCTGCTGGAAGAGGACGGGAACCACGGAAAGGGACTTGCTGTTGGAAAGGACGTACCTGACGGCCTGGCGATAGTATCCGATATACTGCTTGGAGAGGTCGGCGCGCACTTCCTTTGCATTGTCCACGGTGAGCCCCGCGGCGGTGGAGGAAAACTTCGAAAGGAAGTCGTTGAAGTCCTTGTTGGCCTGAAGGAGCTTTTCGCTCTCGGGAGAGCCCTCGACGCTGTAGTTGCCGAGGGTGTCGGCCGATACTTTCACTTTGTCTCCGGCGGAAAGAATCAAGGCGGCAATGTTCCTGTCCCCCCTGAAAAGGTACACGAACTCGGGCTGGCCCTTCGCGATGTCAAGCTTGTAGGAGAAGGCTCCTCCGCCCCTCACTTTCAGGGTGTCAAGAGTCTTGTACTTGTTGACGTCCAGGAGTTTGACGGTGACGGGAACGTTCCCGCAATCTTTTATGTCTCCGCTGATGACGGTCTTGTCGCTGCATGAGGACAGCACGGCTGCAACGGCCGATGCCAGAATGACGGCTCTAAAGCTTTTCATACTCTCTTGAAATTGAATCGGCTACAGCCTTGAATTCTTCGGGGGAAAGCTCCACCCGGGGATTTCTGAAATTGAGGTCTCCTTCCTTCTGGAGGGGGACAAGGTGAATGTGGGTATGGGGCACTTCCATGCCAAGGACGCAGACGCCTACCCTCTTGCAGGGAACGGCGGCCTTGAGGGCGACCGCCACCTTGCGGGCGAAGGCCCAGAGGCGGGTATAAACGTCCTCGTCGAGGTTGAAGATATAGTCGTCCTCCACGTTGCGGGGGATGACAAGCACATGCCCCTTTGCAAGGGGATTGATATCGAGAAAGGCGTAAAACTCCTCGTTCTCGGCGCATTTGTAGGAAGGAATCTCTCCCTTTGCAATCCTGGTGAAAATCGTCGCCATAACCTACAGGGATATATCCAGAATCTTGAACTTGAGAACTCCGGAGGGAACCTTGGCCTCGACGACATCTCCCTTGGAATGGCCGATGAGGGCCTTGCCGATGGGAGTGGTGGCCGCGAGCTTGCCCTTGGTGAAATCAGCCTCCGTCTCCCCGACGATGGTGAACTCCATCACCTGGCCGGTGCCGACGTTCTGAATCTTCACCTTGTTCATGAGGGTCACGCTGTCGGTATCCACCTTGGACCCGTCTATCACCTTTGCATTCGCCACAAGGTTCTTGAGGTTTGCAATCTTCACTTCAAGAAGGCCCTGGGCATCCCTGGCCGCATCATATTCAGCATTTTCGGACAGGTCGCCCTTCTCCCGGGCCTCACCTATAGCCGCTGAAATAACAGGCCTCTGCGCCAAAGCGTCGGCAAGCTCCTTCTTGAGCTTGTCAAGGCCTTCCTGTGTCATATAATGAACTTCTGCCATAGATATAAACAATTCAAATTCAATATCTAAAATACACTGAAAAATAAACCGGACGAGTCCTGCCGACACCGGCAGAACCCATCCCGGACACAAAGATATTAAAAATCGTTAAAAAATCCAATTCGACAGCCCGGGAGCATCGGATTACGCGATTTAAGCCTTTTTCGCGTAACCAAAATGCCGGCTGCGCTCCGGATTACACGTTTCCGCCCTTTTTCGCGTAATTCAAAGCATTCAGCCTGGCCAGGCACTCTTCGCGGTCAAGGACCAGGCGCTCCTTGAGGGATTCAAGGCCGGAGAAGCGGATTTCGTCCCGGATTTTGGAGATGAATTCAATCCGTAGGTCCAGCCCGTAGATGTCCTCGTCGAAGGAGAAGATGTTGGTCTCGATTGTCCTGGCGTTGCCCTGCCCCACGGTGGGACGGACTCCGATGTTGCACATTCCGTATAAATCCCGCCCGACGGTACGGACCCTGACCAGATAGGCGCCGTTGGCGGGCACCAGTTTCAAAGGCTCGTACAATTCCATGTTGGCGGTGGGAAAGCCGAGGGCGCGTCCGAGCCTTTTCCCGGCCACGACGACTCCCAGAAGCGGGTATCTGTATCCGAGCATGGCCTCCGCCCCTTCCACGTCCCCGTTTCCGAGAGCGGCTCGGATTTTTGAAGAGCTCACGGCGCAGCCCTGGCCGGAAGACACGACGGGAGCCCTCAACACCTCAAGGCCAAGCCCTTCCGCTATCCGGGCGATTTCTTCCGGACTGCGGCCGTCTCCTCCTATCCTGTTGTCATAACCGAGGAGGACAGTCCGGCCGCCGAATTTTCCTATTACATATTCCCGGAGATACTCTTCAGCCGAAAGGGAACTGAACTCCTTCGTGAAATCCACCACTTCGACACGGTTCACCCCGAGGGCCTCGAGCCTTTCCCTTTTCTCGGAAGGGGAAGAAAGGAGTCTCAGGGTGCGGGCGTCCTTCTGAAGCACCATCCTCGGATGGGGCCAGAACGTGACCACCATGCTCTCCTCTCCCCTGGACCTCGCGGCCTCTACAAGGGCGGAGATTACACGGCGGTGGCCCAGATGAACCCCGTCGAAGAACCCGGTGGCTATAACCATTTCACGAGAGGGAAATCCTGCCTGTGCGGCAGGCAAGGGTTCTTGGGATAAAGCCTTGCGGCCACCTGATACATGCCGGTGCGTTCAGGCATCATGGAAGCGGTGTAGCGGGCCACGCCGTCCTTGAATTCCACGGCCTTGAGCTCGGTCCTGTCGCTGATGTGCAGCTTTCCCTTCCCGTCGGTCACCGCAAAGAGGAGCTCCACTCCGATATCCTCGGGGGAAAGCTCGCCCATGCTGAGGACGACTTCGCACTGGAGGTCGTTGCCGTCCGAAAGGCTGAGAGAAGCCTCGGGCCTGCTGTAGGAAAGCACGTCGAGGTTCTTCCAACCCCTTCTCACCTTCTTTTTCCAGGCGGCGATTTCACGGGCCTTGGCGAAATCGGAAGCCACCATCTGCCCGGTCCTTTCGGCCTGCGGGAAGTAGTACTGGTCGCAGTAATCGGTGAGCATCCTGTTGGTGGTGAAGTTGGAAGCCACGTAGGCGATGGTGTTCCTGATGTAGCCGATCCATCCGGCGGGAAGGCCGGTGGAGGGATTCACGTCATAGAACAAGGGGGCAATCTCGTTTTCGATTGTGGTGTAGATGGTTGCGGCGTCCAGCTCGTTCTGGTAGCGCTGGTCGTCGTAGCTGCGCTCCTGCGGGAGGGCCCAGCCGGCGCCTTCCCTGTAACCCTCGACCCACCAGCCGTCGAGGACGGAGAAATGCATGACGCCGTTCATGGAAGCCTTCTCTCCGGAAGTGCCGGAAGCCTCCAGGGGACGGGTGGGATTGTTCATCCACACGTCCACACCCTGCACCAGCCTCTTGGCGAAAGTCATGTCATATCCGGGGATGAATACAATCTTTCCGATGAATCTCTCGTCCTTGGAGATGCTGATAATCCGCTTGATAAGGTCCGCTCCGGCCTTGTCCGCGGGGTGGGCCTTGCCGGCGAAGAGGAACTGCACCGGCCTTTCCGGATCATTGATTATGGCATCGAGACGGTCCAGGTCTTCGAAAAGAAGGGTCGCCCTCTTGTAGGTGGCGAAGCGGCGGGCGAATCCGATGGTGAGCACGTCGTCGCGGAGGGTCTCCTTGATGGTGACGATTTCCCTCGGAGAGTAATGTCCGGCAAGGGCGGGGTTGGCGATGCGCTTCTTGACCTCCTTTATAATGGTCTGCCTGAGGGATTTGCGAACCTCCCAAATCTCCGAGTCCGTGAGGTTGAAAATGCCTTCGAAGCATTTCCTGTCATAGTGGTGGGTCTGGAACTCAGGTCCGAAAACCTTTGAATGGAGGACTTTCCACTCCCTGGCGGCCCATGTGGGATAGTGCACGCCGTTGGTCACATAGCTGATGAAAAGTTCTTCGGGGAGATAGCCGGGATACATGGAGGAGAAGATGTCGCGGCTCACCTTTCCGTGGAGCATGGACACTCCGTTCACGTTCTGGGAAAGGTTGGCGGCGAGGAAACTCATGGAGAACCTCTCCCCCTTGTTGGCGGGATTGGCCCTTCCGAGAGCCATGAGGGCGTCCCAGTCAATCTTCAGGCGGGAAGGAAGGAAGCCAAGGTATTTCCTGAGCATCCCTTCCTCAAAGGCGTCGTGGCCGGCGGGGACGGGGGTGTGGGTGGTGAAAAGGGAGGAAGCCCTCACGACTTCCAGCGCCTCGTCGAAGTCAAGGTTGTCATTTTCAATATATTCACGAAGCCTTTCGAGGCCTGTGAAAGCGGCGTGGCCCTCGTTGCAGTGAAATACGGTGGGATTGATGCCGAGCTTCCTCAGGGCCCTGAGGCCACCGATGCCGAGGAGAATCTCCTGCTTGAGACGGTTCTCCCAGTCGCCTCCGTAGAGGTGGTAGGTGACCTGGCGGTCTTCGTCGCTGTTGGCCTCGAAGTCGGTGTCGAGGAGGTAAAGGTCCGTCCTTCCGACAGCCACCTTCCAAATCCTCGCGGTGAGGCTCCTGCCGGGGAAGGCGACGCTCGTCGTGAGCCATTCGCCGTTTTTTCCGAGCACGGGCTCCGCAGGAATCTTGAGGAAGTCCTGGGCGTCGTAACGGGCCACCTGGTCGCCCTGGGCCGTAAGGGCCTGGGTGAAGTAGCCATACCTGTAGAGGAGGCCGACGGCCGTGAGATTCACGTTCATGTCGGAAGTTTCCTTGAGGTAGTCTCCGGCCAGGATGCCGAGGCCTCCGGAATAAATCTTGAGCGAAGAATCCAGACCGTATTCCATGCAGAAATAGCCGATGGAAGGCTCGGTCCTTTCCTCCTTGAGGGACATGTAGGCGCGGAATTCGGCCATGACCTCATCGTAGGAGGCCATGAAGGCGGCATCCTTTTCAAGCTCCTTGAAACGCTTGATGCTCACCATATCAAGAACCGCCATCGGGTTGTGGCTGCTTTCATGCCATATCTCAGGGTCCACGTCACGGAAAAGGGCTTTCGCCTTCTCGTTCCAGCACCACCAGAGGTTCTTCGAAAGTTCCTCAAGCCCGGAAAGACGGGAAGGGAGGTGACGCGTCACCATGACGCTTTTCCATGAGGGGGAATTGATTTCAATCTGCTCGTAAGTCATCTGTTTTGATTCTGCTGTTTGTGAATAGGCCTCCGCATTGGCGGCCACCTTGTCAAGGGCCATCACATAGGCCTTGGCATAATATCTAATCTGGTTTTCCCAAAGGGCTATGCTCGCCACGTCGCGGGCATTGTCCATATATTCCTTCTTCCTGGAGGGATCGAGGGCGGCTATTTCCCTGATTCTCGCCGCCACCCCTTCGACAATCTCCTGATAGTTGGAGTCGGTGCGGGGAAGGACGGTGATGCCGGGATGCTCCTTGCCGTAGTGGTCCTCGACCCAGGTACCGAATCCCGCGAGGGTGGTGGTGAGGGTGGGAAGACTGAAAGCAAGGCTCTCCAGGGGGGTGTATCCCCAGGGCTCGTAGTAGGAGGGGAAAACCCCGAGGTCAAGCCCCGGCAGAAGGTCGTAGTACTTCATGTTGAACACTCCGTCGCTGCCGTTGAGGTAGGAAGGGATGAAATAGACCTTTACCTTGTCCTGCGGGCGGTTCCAAAGGCCCAGCTCCGACATCCTCCGGGTGAGGATATCCCATTCGGGATTCATCAGGACATGGGACGTGCGGGTGGTGTAATCATCCTCCATGGCGCCCTCCATCTTGGCGAGGAGCCTCTTGTCGGGGCCGTTGTGGCCGGAAGGAATCATTATGAAGGCATGGATGGGAGCCCCGTCGTAGTCGGACCTGTTCACCTTGTCCAACGCATCCAGGAAGACATCCAGTCCCTTGTTCCTGTATTCGTACCTTCCGCCTATACCGAGGAATACGGCATCGTCGCCAACCGGCTGTCCCGACATGGCCGCGGCGACGGCGGAAAACTTCTCCCTGGCCTTTTTGCGGAGGGAGTCGAACTCCTCCCGCGTCCTGGGAGTGAAGCTGTTCTCGAAACCGTTGGGCGTGACGATATCCACCTCGCGGCCCAGGAAACGGGCGCATTCCCTGGCGGTTATGTCGCTCACGGTCGTGAAGATGTCGGCGTTGTGGGCGGAAATCTTCTCGAGGGAATGGCGGGCGGTGACGTTGAACTCGCGGGCCATCGCATCGCCGTCGTACTCCCCAAGCTTGTCATACAGGGGGAGATTGTTCCCTGCAAGGCACCTTCCCACCACGGTGGCGTGGGTGGTGAACACGGTAGCGACGGGAATCTTCGCCTCTTTCAGGTAAAGAAGGCCGGCGCCGGTCTGCCACTCATGGAACTGGGCGACCACCTTGTCGGACGGCGAGAGGTTGAATTTGTAGAAACTCTCTATAACCTTTCCGGCGGCATAGCCGAAGAGGGCGTTTTCCTTGTAATCCCAGTTGCCGGTTATGGAATCTACACCGAATCTCTTCCAATACTCAGTGAGGATTTCGTCCTGCCTGGTGATGAACTGCTTGAAATCCACAAGGATGGCTATCGGAGTGCCGGGAACGTTCCACTTTCCCGTCCTGACCCTGATGCCTTCCGCGGCGGCAGCCGTCTTCCAGGGCCTGAAGAGCAGCGGATCCTCGATAAAATCGGGATTCGCGTCGGTATTCATCCACACATCCGGCCCCACGAGAATATGGTGCATGTGGAGCTTTTCCTTGAGATAGAGCGACTTGGTCGCTATTACAGTGTATATTCCTCCAACCTTGTTACACACTTCCCAGCTGACTTCGAAAAGGTAGCCGGGGAGATTAAGTCCGTTTGTCATCTGCTTGCTGCCTGAGGTTTTAATTCTTTATTCTGAAGCCGCAAATTTAACATTTGAAACGGAAATAGCATCATCCACACGAATCATAAAATCGCTTAAAACGTTCATGTAGTTGATGAATGCCTCGTAAGGAGTGTCGTAAGGGTTGAAATACTTGTGGACCTCTCCGTCGGAGAAGAACTTGGTGCACATATAATAGAAGTGGTCGCTCTCCT
>CAMOVV010000058.1 GCA_946627685.1 uncultured Bacteroidales bacterium | reverse complement strand
CCTTCCACCATTCTCCGTGGGGACAATTCTTCTTCGGAATTTTATTCGGTGGCCGTCACCAACAATTTTCAGCAGGCCGACACCGGCACGAAGATGATACATATCGGGCGGAACACCCGCAGCCGGATAGTGAGCAAGGGTATCTCCGCCGGTCACAGCCAGAACAGCTACCGGGGCCTTGTAAGGATGGGAAAGGGAGCCTCCGGCGGGAGAAATTTCTCCCAGTGCGACAGCCTGCTCATAGGCTCTCTCTGCGGGGCCCACACCTTCCCCGACATCCGCAGTTACAACCCTTCCGCCATCGTGGAACATGAGGCCACGACTTCTAAGATAAGTGACGACCAGCTTTTCTACTGCAACCAAAGGGGCATAGGCCCCGAGGAGGCGGTGGGGCTGATTGTGAACGGATATGCCAGGGAGGTGCTATCCCGCCTTCCCATGGAATTTGCCGTAGAGGCCAGAAAACTTCTTTCAGTGTCCCTTGAGGGCAGCGTCGGTTAGTTATGGGAATCTTTGATTTGAACAACATAGTTTTCACGCTTGGAGGCTCCGGAGTTAGTCTCCTGGAACTCCTTTCCGTCATCGCCGGCCTGACCTGCGTGGTTCTCGCCGGGAGGAACAGCAAGGTCAATTTCTGGGTGGGATATGTCTATAATATCCTGCTGTTCATCCTTTTCTGGAAGCGGCACCTGTACTCCGCCATGCTCATCCAGCCTGTCGCGTTCATCATCAACGCCTTCGGTCAGTGGAGATGGTCCCATCCCAGGGAAGGGGAGGAAAGCGCCTCCGACAGCACTTCCCTGAAGGTGAGCACCCTGACCTGGGCGCAGCGGGGCTGGAGCGCGGTCTTCGTCATAGTCGCCGGAGCCGCCTGGGGCTTTGTCCTTTCCAAGCTCGGAACATCCTGGTTCAAAGGCGTTTTCACTCCCGACCCCATTCCCTGGCTGGATGCTTTCGTGCTGATGCTCACCTTCCTCGCCCAATATCTCAGCGCCCAGAAAAAATGGGACTGCTGGATTGTCTGGCTTCTCGTGAACATCGCCAACATCACCCTCTACCTGAAGGCCGGACTGGTGTTCATGCCGATAGTGAGCGCCCTTTACACGATAAACGGCCTCTGGTCCCTTTGGACCTGGTACAGGCTGTATAAGAAAAATGTATAAGATTAATTTTATGGGAAAAGATATATTGTTGAAGGTAAGCGGTCTGCACGCCAGCGTCGGGGAGAAGGAAATCCTTCGGGGCATAGACTTGGAGATAAGGAAAGGAGAGGTCCATGCCGTCATGGGCCCCAACGGGTCCGGCAAGAGCACCCTTTCATCCGTCCTCACCGGGAAGCCCGATTACACCGTGACCGGAGGCTCCGTGTATTTCAACGGGGAGGACCTTCTGGCGATGAAGCCCGAGGAGAGGTCCTGGGCCGGCCTTTTCATGTCTTTCCAGTATCCTGTCGAGATTCCGGGAGTCACCATAACCAATTTCATGAAAAGCGCCCTTGACGCCCGCCGCAAGGCGCATGGGCAGGAGCCCCTTTCCGGAGCGGAATACCTCAGGCTGTTGAGAGAGAAAATGGCTTCAGTGGGCATGAAGCCGGAGTTCGCCAAGAGGGAAGTGAATGTCGGTTTTTCAGGAGGGGAGAAGAAACGAAACGAGATTTTCCAGATGGCGATGCTCGATCCTGTCCTTTCCATCCTCGACGAGACCGACAGCGGCCTTGACGTAGATGCCCTCAAAATTGTGGCATCCGGCGTGAACGCCCTCCGCTCCCCCGAGAAATCCTCCATCATCATCACCCACTACCAGAAACTTCTCGACTATGTGAAGCCGGACGTGGTGCATGTGCTGAAGGAAGGGAAAATTGTCCTGACCGGAGGTCTCGAGATTATAGAAATGATTGAAAAAGAAGGTTTTGACAGATTCTAAGGGCATGGGAAAAGTTGTAGATCACGGCAATTACGTTCCTGCAGCCATCCCTTCGCAGGCCCTGCAGGCCGGCAGAGGGGAGGTTCTGGACAAGGTCTATGTCCTTGACGGAAACTCCTGTCCGCAGATTCCCGCCGCCGTCGTGGTTGACGCCGATGCCTCCGTACGGCTCACCTTCATAGCCCTTCCCGGCTCGAGAGCCGATATCAGCCTGGACGTTTTCATCCGCGGCCCTCATTCCGATGTCAGCCTTTCCGGAGTATTCGTGGAGTCCGGAGACGACAGCATTTCCCTCAATGTGAACATGCGCCATCTCAGTCCCGACTGCACCTCCGACCAGCTTTTCAACACCCTCGCGTCAGGCAGCTCCCGCTTCGATTTCCACGGCAAAATTATCGTCGCTCCCGAAGGCCAGAAGACGGAATCTTTCCAGACCAACCGCAATATCCTCCTTTCCGACGAGGCGCAGGTTCTCACCAAGCCCCAGCTGGAGATTTACGCCGACGACGTGAAATGCTCCCACGGCGCGACCATAGGCCGCCTGAACGAAGAGGAGCAGTTCTACATGCGTTCCAGGGGCATCCCCGAGAACGAGGCCAGGGGGCTCCAGATGCTGTCATTCATTTCCCCCGTCCTGGACCGCCTGCCTTCCGGCAGCGATATTCCCGGCCGTCTTGAACAAGCAATCCGCTCGCTGTGAGTCCATACACCGTAATCATTGTAATCGCCGCCTATTTTGCGGCAATGCTTCTGATTTCAGCGCTTTCCGGTAGGAAATCCGGCAATGATGAATTTTTCCGCGGAGGCCGCAGGCAGAAGTGGTGGGTGGTGGCATTCGCCATGATTGGCTCGTGCATGTCCGGGGTCACCTTCGTGTCGGTGCCGGGAATGGTCGGGACGGCTTCGATGGGGTACCTACAGATGTGCATAGGCTTTTTCGTCGGCTATCTCATCATAGCTTTTGTCCTGACTCCCATATACTTCAAGTACGACCTCGTGTCGATTTACGGCTATCTCGAAAAGCGTTTCGGCCTGTCTTCCTACAAGACGGGGGCCTGGTTTTTCTTCATTTCCAAGCTGCTTGGAGCGTCGGTGCGGCTCTTTTTGGTCTGCCTGATTCTGCAGCTTTTGGTGTTCGGGCCTTTGGGACTTCCGTTCCTTCTCAATGTCGCCGTTACGATGGGCATAGTGCTCGTTTATACTTTCCGGGGAGGGGTGAAATCCGTAATTTGGACAGACAACCTCAAGACTTTCTGCATGATAGCCTCCGTGGTCCTCTGTATCGTGTTCATCGCGAAGGGGCTGGGACTGGATTTCAAGGGACTGGTTTCGACGGTGTCCGGCAGCGGGATGTCCCGGGTGTTCTTCTTCGATGACATCAACAATCCGGAATTTTTCTGGAAGCAGTTCCTCGGGGGCGTCTTTACCGTCGTTGCCATGACGGGCCTCGACCAGGACCTCATGCAGAGAACTCTCGCCTGCAAGGATGTTAAGGACTCGCAGAAGAATCTGATAATCAGCAGCCTGCTTCAGACCGTGGTGATAGCGATGTTCCTTGTGCTGGGAATCCTCCTGTATGTCTATGCGGGCAAGGTAGGAATCCCGGAGACCGGCGATGAGATTTTCCCCGCCGTGGCCGCGTCGGGTTCCTTGCCGGCGATTGTCGGGGTCATGTTCATACTGGGACTTGTGTCCTGTTCGTTCAATGCCGGAGGCTCGGCGCTGACCTCGCTTACGACGTCTTTCACGGTAGATATCCTCGGAGCGGGAAACAAGGAAGAGCGGGAGGTTACCCGTACGCGAAAGCTGGTCCATCTCCTGATGGCTTTGCTTATGGGGGTGACTATCTGCGTTTTCAACCTTGTAAACAGCACCAGCGCGATAGACGCGGTTTACAAGCTCGCCTCCTACACCTACGGCCCCATCCTGGGCCTGTTCGCCTTCGGGATTTTTGTCCGCAGGGAGGTCAGGGACCGCCTCGTGCCTCTTGTCGCCGTGGCTGCTCCCCTTGTCTGCCTTGTGCTCCAGCTCAACTCGCAGCGCTGGTTCGGAGGTTACAGGTTCAGCTATGAACTATTGCTCCTGAACGCCCTTCTCACCTTCCTCGGCCTCTGCCTTCTTATCCGCCGCAGGGACGCTAATGGAACCAACAGTTGATTTGTCTGCCGTCCGGAAAGGTGTCACGGCGCGCTTCTGCGGCCGTTTTCGCTGTCGCAGGGCATGGTTTTTTTGAAAAAAGCGGGAAATTTATTAAATTGCAGGGCTGACACTGAAACTAATAATAATCGTATATGAAAAACAAGTTTCTTCGCAAAATTTCCGACCTGACCCATATTCACAAAAGGGCTGCGTTCTCTGATATTCCGGACAGGCTTCCCTCAAGGGAGAGCACCTTCCAGGCCATTGCCCGCGAGCGGTATTCCTGCCGCGCGTTCAGAAGCACTCCGCTGACGGATTACCAGGTCAAGCATATACTCGAAGCGGCGAGGCTCGCCCCCACAGCGGCCAACAAGCAGCCGGTGCATGTGTGGGTCGTGAAGAGTCCCGAAGCCCTTGAGAAGCTGAAGGGAGCGACCGACTACACCTATGGAGCTCCGGCCGTGTTCATGGTCGGCTGCAAGCCCGAAGCCGCCTGGGTCCGCAAGTACGACGGGAAGAACGGCGCCGAGATAGACGCCGCGATAGTCGGCACCCACATTATGCTGGAGGCTTCCGCCCTCGGCCTCGGAAATGTGTGGGTCGGCTCCTTCGATCCAGCGAAAATCAAGGCCGATTTCCCTGAGACTGAAGGATATGAGATAGTCTGCCTCTTCCCTGTCGGCCATCCGGCAGCAGTGCCCGGACCCCGCCATGGCGAAAGGCAGGACCTGGAGACATTCTCCACTGTCATTTAGCCTCCCTCGGCAGGTCCCCTTTTCCAAAGCCTGAGACCCGTTTCCGTTCCCTCCTCCGGGGGGAGCGCGGGTGAAATTTTTTTATCGGGAATGGCGGGGGATTAAGGAAAAATTAGCTATCTTCGTGACTTCAAAAACGAAACTTGACAGAAGTCTATGGGAGGTCTTTGCGGAATCATTTCTGAGCGGCCGTGCGCCGTCGATTTGTTCTACGGAACAGATTACAACAGTCATCTTGGCACCAAAAGGGCCGGACTTGCAACCTATGAAAGCGGGAGCGGATTCTACCGCGGCATTCACAACCTTGAAAATGCGTATTTCAGGAGCAGGTTCGAAGACGAACTCGGCAAATTCGTAGGCAACTCCGGAATCGGTGTCATCAGCGACACCGACGCCCAGCCCATGCTGGTCAACTCCCGTCTCGGCCGGTTCGCCCTCGCCACGGTCGCCAAGGTCAACAATGCCGACGAGCTTGCCCATAAGTTTCTTCAGGAGGGGATGTACCTCACCGAGTTCAGCAGCGGGAAAATCAATATAACCGAGCTTATCAGCCTCCTGATTGTCAGGGGAAAAACCTTCAAGGAGGGCATCGAGAACGTCTTCCGCGAAGTGAAGGGCTCCTGTTCCATGCTGATTCTCACGGAAGACGGCATCATAGCGGCGAGGGACGCCTGGGGCCGCACCCCGCTTGTGGTCGGAAAGAAGGACGGGGCCATGGCTGTCACCAGCGAGAGCACGGCCTTCTCCAACCTCGGCTACGAGACTTGCTCCTATCTGGGCCCCGGAGAGATTGTCCGCCTGCGCCCGGACGGGATGGAACAGATCCGCAAGCCGAATCCCCGCAGGCAGGTATGCGCCTTCCTCTGGGTTTACTATGGTTTCCCGACATCCTGCTATGACGGCAAGAACGTGGAAGAAGCGCGTTTCCGCTGCGGCAAGGCCATGGGAGAGAAGGACGACATCTGCGCCGACTGCGCCTGCGGAGTCCCGGACAGCGGTATCGGAATGGCCGTGGGATATGCCGCCGGCCGCGGAATCCCCTATATGCGCGCAATCACGAAATACACCCCCACCTGGGCCCGTTCATTCATGCCTTCGAACCAGAGCATGAGGGACCTTGTCGCCAGGATGAAACTTATTCCCAACCGCGACATGCTAGAAGGGAAAAAGGTGCTTTTCTGCGACGACAGCATTGTCAGGGGCACCCAGCTCAGGAACAACGCCCAGTCGCTCAGGGCTTTGGGAACCAAGGAGATTCACATGAGGATTGCCTGTCCCCCGCTTGTGTTCAGCTGTCCATTCGTGAATTTCTCCGCCAGCAAGAACGACCTCGAACTCCTCACCCGCAGGATTATCCGGGAGTGGAACGATGAGGCCAACGTGGACGAATATGCCGTCACCGGCTCGCCGAGATACAACCGCCTGGTTGAGGAAATCCGCCGGAGGCTGAATCTCGACTCCCTTAAATTCACCACCGTCGAGACCCTTGTCGAAAGCATAGGCCTTCCGGAGGAGGACATCTGCCTCCACTGCTTCAACAGGTCTTCCGCCTTCACCCTGGAGGAGGAAAACGTCTGACGGACCAAAAGATTCTTCACTTCGTCCAGAATGACAGCATCATATAATTCCGAGGCAGGGTACCCTACCTCGGAATTTACGTTCAGTCTGCGTCGTTCAGGGGGTTGGAGGACTGAGGGTCAGATTTTCTCCAGAAGCCCAGCCGCGAGGTCTGCGGAAGCGTTTTCCTTCGCCTCCACGTGGCGTTTCTTTCCCGTGGCCGTGTAGGGCAGGGTGTCCACGAAACGGTAGTACCTCGGCCTTTTGAAATTGGCGATATAGGGACTCTGCTTGCAGAATTCGTCCAGTTCCTCCGCCGTGAGGGACGGGTCCTTCCGGATGACGTAGGCGGTGACGAGCTGGCCCCTCACCTCGTCGGGAACCGAGGTCACGATGTTGTCCTGCACCTTGGGATTCATAGACAGTACCGCTTCTATCTCCGTGGGGTAAATGTTTTCTCCTGAGGAGATTATCATGTCGTCCCTTCGGCCGACGATTGTGATGAAGCCCTTGTCGTCCCAGGTGGCCAGGTCGTTGGTGTAGAGGAAGCCCTTGTAGTATTTCCTTTCGGTCTCATCTCCGTTGTTGAAGTAGAGGTAGGGGGATTTGGCCGGGGAAGAGAGGATGACTTCGCCTATTTCCTGCCCGTCCTGGGCGGTGAGGTCGTCGGGTTCGGTGCGCCTGCCTTCGTGGAGTTTCACCACTCTCACGTCGTCGTCGATGCAGGAGGCTCCGGCGGTGCCGGCGTTCTCGGGAAGGTCAAAGGGACGGAGGAAGGTGTTCCAGAAGGTTTCG
>CAMOVV010000057.1 GCA_946627685.1 uncultured Bacteroidales bacterium | reverse complement strand
GAGAAATATGTGGATATCGTCTTTGCAAACGAAAGCGAATCAAGGGCTTTTACGAAACTGCCCCCCAGAGAGGCCCTCGCGGAAATAGCGAAACTCTGCAAAATCGCGGTCGTGAAGGTCGGCAAGGAAGGCTCGATGGTCCAGAGCGGGAACGAATACCACTTCATAGGACCATGCCCCGCCAACACCATCGACGCCACAGGAGCCGGGGACACCTACGCTGCCGGTTTCCTCTACGCCCACGCCCTCGGCATGCCTCTGGACGTGTGCGGAAAAGTGGGTTCCATCCTTGCAGCTAAGGTGGTGGAAGTCATAGGTACAAAGATTGACGTGCCCAGGTGGAAGGCCGCGAAAGAGGAAATCCGCGCCCTCATCGGCGCCCATGGAGCCAAAGTGGAGTTCGTATGAGACTGTTTTCGGCAATTCGGGACTTCCTGAGGAAAAGAAGCCTGCGCAGATACCGCAGCCAGGAGCCCACATCCCTTCTGCCCCTGTCGTCCATAAAGACCGTCACCGCCCTGCTGGACTCGGAAGACACCAGCTGCGACGACTGTAAGATTCTGCTGCAGAACTTCTTCCGTGAGAACGGCATAAGGGGGGAAATTTTCTTCCTCGACCTCTCCAAACTCGGCAGCGGGGAAAGGCTCATTACAAGCATCACCGGCACCATTCTCCGCAAAGACATCGGCTGGTACGGACAGCTCTCGAAAGAAAAAACGGCCCAATTGTCCCAGGCCGGCTGCGACCTTTTCATATCCCTTGTGAACAGCGGCGATTTCGTGGTTGAATTCATCTCCGCGGTCTGCCCGGCCAGGTTCAAGGCAGGAAGGGTCTCCCTCCCTTCCGGCAGCTTCGACCTTGTGGTCAGCGACCCTTCAGGGCGCTCGCTTTCCCAGGCAGAGGCCTTCACCGCAATGAAAACTTACTTTGACAGAATTAAATAATGACCTCACTCAAAACGGACGCGGCGAATGCCGCAAAAGGCTTCGCGATGGGTTCAGGCATAGTCCCCGGAGTGTCCGCGGGCACGATAGCCCTGATGACCGGCATCCTTGAACCCCTTCTCACCTGCATTGACGCCATACTCACACCCTCCAACTGGAAACTTCTTTTCTCAGGAAAGGCCAAAGAATTCTGGAAGGCTATAAACGGACGTTTCCTTGTCGGAGTCCTCGCCGGCTTCGCCGCAGGCTTCGTCCTCCTGGGCTTTCTGGTCAAATACACCCTCGCCCATTACCCGGTCCAGACCATGGCTTTCTTCTTCGCCCTGATTCTCGTTTCCTCCATATATATGCTGGCGGAGTACAAGGGCTGGAAGGCGGGAGACGTCCTCCTCCTTATCCTCGGCATCGGCGCGGGAGCGGCCCTGGCCCTCATGCCCCAGGCCCAGGCGGCATCCTCAGCGCCCGCATGGTATCTCATCGTGAGCGGCGCCCTCGCGGTCTGCTCGATGATTCTGCCCGGCATCTCCGGCAGCTTCATCCTCCTTATAATGGGCATCTACAATTATATGCTCGACGCCTTCCTCGGCCTGGACCTTCCCCCCGTTCTTTGGTTCCTGCTCGGCTGCGTGGTGGGAATAGTCCTCTTCTCGAAGGGGCTTCACTGGCTGCTTGAACACCACCAGAGGCCCACGATGATGGTCCTCCTGGGCTTCGTGCTCGGGTTCCTCGTGAAGGTGTGGCCCTGGGCGGACATGGCGGCGGTGGAAGCGGCGAACACGGCGGCGGGCACTCCCGGTCAGATGCACATCCCGGGAGCCGCAATCTGGTTCGCTGCAGGAGCTATCCTTGTTGTGATTCTTGAGCGTCCGGGGCGGAATCGGTCCCGGTAACTTCCTTCATTTCTTCACTTTGGTCCTCGATGGCCTCCCAGTTGTGGCGGGGGTCGTCGTCCACGTCATCATCGTCGTCCTCCTCTTTCGGGGCAGGACGCACGAGCACGATTGAAAGCTCGTAAAGCATATACAGCGGGATGAAGACCACTGCGAGGGTGAAGGGGTCGCCTGTGGGGGTGATGACGGCGGCAAGGGCGATGAGGGCCACCACGGCGTGTTTGCGGTATTGCCGCATGAATCCCTTGTGTATCAGCTTCATCTTGGAGAGAATCATCGCCACGAGGGGAAGCTCGAAGAGAAGTCCCATCATGAAAATGATTACCAGGAAGTTGTTGAGGTAGGAATCCATGCTTATCTGGTTGTCTATCACCTCGCTCAGCTGGTATTGGGTAAGGAAGCGGAAAGCGAAGGGGAAGATGACGCAGTAGCCGAGGGCGCAGCCCAGATAGAACATTCCTCCGCCGAAGACGAAGGCCGACCCGAGACTCTTTTCCTCCTCGGGGAAAAGGGCCGGTTTGATGAATTTCCAGATTTCGTAGAGGACGAAGGGGAAGGCCAGCACCAGTCCCATCCAGAACGAGAGGACGAAGTGCTTCATGAACTGTGTGGCCACGTTGATGTTGATGATGTCAACGTGGAAACTGCCGTCGCCGAAATCAGGGGCGAAAGGAATCCCGCGAAGGCCGGACAGCCACCGGTAGAGGAAGAATCCTCCGTCCGTGGGGCCGAGGATGAACCGGTCGAAAATGTGCGGGAGAGCGATAAAAGAGAGTACCATGGTGACCAGCAGGACACCGATGATACGATAAAGCGACATTCTGAGGACATCGAGATGCCCCCAGAATGTCATTTCATTCAATTGTTCCTGTTCGGCAGGCTTATTCGCCATAATGTACGGGAACGAACGGAGCGTTACGCAGATAATCCAAGCTGCCCTTCACAACCTCCATGATGGTCTTTCCCTCGGGATGACCCTCAACCTCGGTGATGATGCCTTCGACTCCGGCGGTCTTCGCGTTCGCGAAGATGGCGTCGAAACCGACCATGCCGCTGGCGCCCACCTCATAGTGATCCTTGATGTGGAGCAGGCGGAAACGGCCGGGATACTTCTGGAAGTATTCGGCGGGGAAGGCGCGGCCGATGCAGGCCCAGTAAACGTCCATCTCGAAGAAGACGTACTTGGGATCCGTGTTCTTCAGCATGAAGTCATACACCTTCTCGTCAAGGTCGGTGACCTTGTCGAACTCCTGGGAGTGGTTGTGGTAGCCGAAGAGAAGACCTGCCTCGGAGCATTTCTTTCCGACAGCGTTGAAGTAATCGCACCAGGTCTTGAGGTCCTTGGCGTTGAGGTTACGGGCCATGGAAGGCATCACGATGTATTTCACGCCGGCGACCTTGTGGGCGGCGATGCACTCGTCCCACCATTTGAGGGACTCCGTGAAATCACCGCTCTCAAGCTCCTCCTTGGAGATGTACTTGTTCACGTGGGTGGAGAGGGACTGCAGTCCGGCCTCGTCGAGGGCGGCCTTGTAGGCTGCGGGCTCGAGACCGTAAATCTTGCCGTCGGAATAGCCTGCGGCCTCGACCGCGGTGTATCCCATGTCGGCAAGCTGCTTGAGGACGGGCTTGACGGCCTCGCCGGTGCCGAGCACCTCACGAACAGAATAGAGCTGGATGGCGATGTCCTTCTTTGCAGGCTCCTTGTCGCCTGCGGCTTTGTTGCCGCAGGCGGTAAGGGCCGCAATTGCCATTATCGCAAAGAGAATTCTCTTCATGACGGATGGATTAGTCGAGAACCTTTATGCGGATGTTGCGATACCAGACGTCGTCGCCGTGATCCTGGATGCCGAAGTAGCCCTGATGGTCGGGGCCGCCGCAGTTGTTGAGGAGCTCGAAGGCGAGGGGCCATTTCTCCTGGCTGAACTTGCTGGCCTGGAGCATCTCGGTCCACTGGGGAGTCCACAGATGATATTCGAGGACGTTCTCGTCGTTCTGATAGTGGACGACGGTGCCCTTGTAAACCATGATGCGGGCCTTGTTCCACTGGCCGAAGGGCTTGGCGTTCTGAGGATTGGCGGGAATCATGTCATACAGGGACGCGCTCTTGCGGTTGCCGTTAACGCCGAGCTTGGCGTCGGGATGGTTCTCGTTGTCAAGCACCTGATACTCGGGAGAAGAGATGTAGATAGGCTCGAAGCGGGTCTTTCCGTCCTTCTCGGTGGTGACTTCCTGGGCGAGGTAGAAGATACCGGAATTGCTTCCCTTGGCAACCTTCCACTCGAGTTCGAGTTCGAAGTTCTTGAACTGATGAGCGAAGATGAGGTCTCCGCCTTCCTTGCTCTGGCCCTCACCGGTGCCGGAACCGGAAATCTTTATGGCTCCGTCCTCTACGGTCCACCTTGCGGGAACATAGTCCTTGCCATAGCCTCTCCAGCCGGTAAGGTTCTTGCCGTCAAAGAGAATGTAATACCCATCCTTGTCCTTCTTGAGGGTGGAAAGGTCCACCTGAGGGGCCTGGACGATAGTATATGCGGGAGCGGCAGCCTCGGTCTTGGTGGCCTCGGGCTCAGCTGCAGCCTTGGCCTCTTTCTTCTTGTTTCCGCAGGAAAGCACCATCGCAACGGCTGCGACGCATGCCATTACAGTAAATACACGTTTCATTTTATTCTCAATTTATTAAAAGATTAAACATCGGTAGGCATTGCAGGAAGCTTCCAGCCCTCACGATAAGTGTGGTTGATGAGCTCCTTGGCATACTCGTTGGCGTCAACGGGCTCGGAGTAGTCGCGGTCGAAGGTCGGATGGCCGTCCTTGATGTTGAACTTGTCCTTGATGACGCTGCGGATCTGGGCGGTGGCGGGGATGTTGGTGAAGCGGAGGTTCTCGCCGTCCCACTTGAGCCACTGGCCGAGGGTCTGCAGACGGACTGCGGCGCAGCCCATTACGATCATCTCGTTGAGAGGGCCTGCGAACTGGAAGTCGGACTCTGAAGGAACCCTGTACTCGGGGGCCTCCTTGCAGGCGCGTACCCAGTCCTGCTGGTGGGCGTTGTCGGGAACTACGCGGCACACCTGGGGAACGACAGGCTCGCGGCCGGAGCAGAGGAAAGGATTGTTGCCGTAGCAGCCGACAACCATGGTGTCCTTCGTACCGTACCAAACGGTAACTCCGTCAGCACCGAACTTCTTGTCCTTGGGCATGTTGACGGGGAGCTCGGGAACGATTCCACCGTCGGACCAGGTGAGGGTGACGGGAGGAAGGGCGACCTTGGGAAGGTTGTCGCGGGCAGGGAACTTGTAAACGATTCTCTCAGCTGCAGGGCAGGAGTCGGTCATGAGCATGGTGGAGCTGCCGATGATTTCAGTGGGAGAGCCGAGGTTCATGGCCTTGAAGGCAACCTGGAGGATGTGGTTCGCCATGTCGCCGAGGGCGCCGGAACCGAAGTCCCACCAGCCGCGGAAGTTCCAGGGGGTGTAAACAGGGTGATACTCGCGGAACTTGGCCGGTCCGATGAAGGAATCCCAGTTCATGGTCTTGGGAACGGGAGCGGACTCGGTCGGGGCATTGATACCCTGGGGCCAGATAGGCCTGTTGGTGAAGGCGTCGATTCTGGTGACCTCTCCGATTTCGCCGTTGAGGAACCAGTTGATGGCCTTGCGGGTGCCTTCGCTTGAAGCGCCCTGGTTACCCTGCTGGGTGGCTACCTTATATTTCTTCGCGAGCTTGGTGAGGAGCCTGGACTCATAAGGATAGAGGGTCATGGGCTTCTCAACGTACACATGCTTGCCGGCGGTGATGGCATCGGCGGCAATGATGGCGTGAGTGTGGTCGGCTGTGGCAACGATGACGGCATCGGCGCTCTTGAGCATCTTGTCGTACATCACGCGGTAGTCGTTGAACTTCTTGGCCTTGGGATAGTCCTTGAACACATGGTCCGCATAAGCCCAGTCCACATCGGCCAGACCGATGATGTTCTCGGTCTTAGCAACGGCACGGATGTCGGATGCGCCGCGGCCGCCGATACCGACGCCGAGGACATTCAACTTGTCGCTGGGAGCGGCAGTGTGACCATAGGTCTTGCCAAGGATCGAACTCGGAGCCACGGTCAGCCCGATGGCAGCTGCCGTTCCGGTCTTGATGAACGATCTTCTGGTAATTTCTTTGCTCATAATAAATCGTTGATTAGTTGGTTATTATTTGGATGTTTGGTTGTTTCCGGGAGTGGTGTCATCAGCACCTAGGTCTTTCTCGATCTCATTCATGCCCTGCTTGAAACTCTTGACCCCTTTTCCAAGGCCCTTCATGAGCTCGGGAATTTTCTTTCCGCCGAAAAGAAGAAGGATTACAAGGCAGATGACGATAATCTCACCTGCACCGAGATTAAGGAATAAAAGATGATTCATATTATATTCTTTAATTAAAAACTGACATCAAGTCATAATCCAGCCGAAATTACGGATAATAACTCGAAATAGCAAATTTTTTTTGAAACTCCGGTTCTGCAGGCACGCCCTGAAAGTCCCGAAAAAAGTCCCCGGGCACTCCGTACGCAAGATTCCGCATAATCCCGCCTCGCCTCCCGTCATTCTGAGCGACAGCGAAGAATCTATTTTTCAGGCAGCCCGCTCCACGCCCATCTCCCCCGTGCATCCAATCAGCCAGGGTAAGACACAGCTCCATTCCGAATCCGCGGGCTGAGGGAAAAGGAAGGGCATTTTTGCCGTGAAGTGTAACTTGTTGGATGTCTGGCGGTAAATGAAATCGTCTTACGGATTTTCCGTAAGACGATTGTATTATTGTTCTATATATCAGAGAGTTAAACTTCGCGCTTCATGTGTCGTCATACGAATCGCACGACAGGATCAGCGGATTTTCACGCCGGTGGCCTTCTCTATAATCTCCGGATCCACCCCCAGCTCGGCGAGCTTCCGCGCAGCGGAATCGTATCCCTCCTCACGTCCCTCTTTCCGGCCCTTTTTTATACCCTTTTCCATACCTTCTTTCCGTCCTTCCTCGCGTCCCTCCTTCCGGGCGTAGGCCAGCTGGTTGCGTATGTCGCGTTCGGTTGTCATGTCGTATATGTATTTGGTGCGTTCCTGTGGCGCAAAGGTAGCAATTTGTTAATCAACAAGTAAAGTGACTTCTTGTCTTTGTCGTCCTACGTAGAGCACAACAGGTTCAGCGGATTCTCACGCCGGTGGCCTTCTCGATAATCTCAGGGTCCACCCCAAGCTCGGCGAGCTTCCGCGCAGCGGAATCATATCCCTCTTCGCGGCCTTTTTCCAGGCCGTCTTCCATACCTTCCTCCCGTCCCTCCTTCCGGGCGTAGGCCAGCTGGTTGCGTATGTCGCGTTCGGTTGTCA
>CAMOVV010000056.1 GCA_946627685.1 uncultured Bacteroidales bacterium | reverse complement strand
CGGACTTATCGTCATCGGAGGAGGCATCATGTACAACTACAAATACATCATGCCCGGCATCCTCAAGAGCATGCGCTCCACGGTACGCACCCTCGGCGGAGAGGTGGTAAGAAGGGTACAGCCCAACGTTTACAACCTCGACGACCCGGACGAGTTCGCAATTTTCGCCGCCGGCGAGGCCCGCGGACTCATCGTTTACGGCACCGACAAGACTGTCATTTACGACCCGATGAAGAGGCTCGGCGTCATGCGTTCCAAGATTGGAGCCAGCACCGCCATCTCCCTCGGAGCCTATTCCTTCGCCCTTAAAGAACTCGACGCGTAATGGCAATGCTATATCCCTTGAAATTCGCCCCATACCTCAAAACGGTGGTGTGGGGCGGAGAACGGATAGCCCCGTTCAAAGGCATAGACACAAAACAGGAAAAAATAGGTGAAAGCTGGGAGCTTTCCGGAGTGAAAGGCCACGAATCCGTCGTCTGCAACGGCGAGCTGAAGGGAAAGGACATCGTATCCCTCATCCGCGAATACGGGGCATCCCTCGTAGGAAAGCACGTTTTCGAGAAGGAAGGCGAGGTCTTCCCCCTGCTCATAAAGTTCATCGACGCGAAGGGCGACCTTTCCATCCAGGTCCATCCCGACGACGAACTGGCCCTCAAACGCCACGGCACCAAGGGCAAGACCGAGATGTGGTATGTGGTGGACGCGGCTCCCGGAGCCACCCTTTACGCAGGACTTTCCAGGGAAATCACCCCAGAGGAGTATGAGCGCAAGGTGGCCGACGGCACCATCACCGACGTGCTTGCAAAGCACGAGGTACATCCCGGCGACGTCTTCTTCCTCCCCGCAGGCAGGATTCACGCCATCTGCAGCGGCTGCTTCCTCGCCGAAATCCAGGAGACCTCCGACATCACCTACAGGATTTTCGATTACAACCGTCCCGGACTTGACGGGAAGCCGAGGGAACTCCACACCGCCCTTGCCAAGGATGCGATAGACTACAAGGTCTATCCCGAATACCGCACGAAGTGGACCGAGGAGGAGAACAAGGAGAACGTCCTGGCCGACTGCGAGTTCTTCCGCACCAGCCAGTACAACCTCACCGAGACCTTCGCGGTCGAGAATTTCAAAGAGATGGACTCCTTCCTCGTCGTCATCTGCACAGAGGGCGAAGGATTCATCGAGTGCACAGGATTGGAAGTGCCCCTGCATGCAGGAGAGACCGTCCTGGTGCCGGCCAGCGTCAGCGGCCTTGCTTTCAAGCCCCGCGGCCGCATGAAGCTCGTCACCAGCTGCGTTCCTGCAAAGTAACCCGGTTTCGATAATTAAATAAGGTCGACTGAAAAATTTCAGCCGACCTTGTTTTTAGTCTGCGAGTCCCCTTGCGCGCAGAAGGGCTCCCGGATCGGGGTCCTGGCCGCGGAAGGAGCGGTAGAGGGTCATAGGCTCTTCGCTTCCTCCCCTTTCAAGGAAGGTCTGCCTGAACTTCAGGGCGACAGCCGGATTGTAAACCCCGTTCTGGACGAAATACTCGAAGGCGTCCTTGTCAAGGACCTCAGACCAGAGGTAGCTGTAGTAGCCGGCGCTGTAGCCGCTGTTGAAGATATGGTTGAAATAAGTGGTCCTGTACCTCGGGATGATTTCCTCACGGAGGCCCATGTCCTTGCAAACCATTTCCTCGAAGGCCCTCACGTCGTCCGCGTCGGTCATAGACGCGAGGTCTTCTGCTCCCAGCTCATGCCATTTCATATCCAGTATGGAAGCGGCGCAAAGCTCGCCCGTCATGAATCCCTGATTGAATTTCAAGGAGTTGCCTATCTTCTCGACGAGGGCGTCCGGAATGGTCTCCCCTGTCTTGTAATTATGGGCGTAGCGGTCCAGGATGCCGTCCTGGAAGGCCCAGTTCTCGTTGAACTGGCTGAAGGTTTCCACGAAGTCGCGGGCCACGGCGGTGCCGCTGACATCGCGGTAACGGCATTTGGTGAGGAAGCCGTGAAGGGCATGGCCGAACTCATGGAAAGCGGTCTGGACGTTGTCTATGGTGAGAAGGGAAGGCGTCTTCCCCGAAGGCTCGGGGAAGTTGCAGACGTTCACGATGATTGGCCTCACGTCCTTGCCGGAAGCATCCTCATACTGGTCGCGGAAATTGTTCATCCACGCCCCTCCCCTCTTGGTGGGACGGGAGAAGGGGTCGCAGTAGAAGATTCCGAGAAGGGACCCGTCGGCGTCGGACACCTTGAAGGCCTTGACGTCGGGGTTGTAAACCTCCACCTCCGGAGTCGGCTCGACATTCACCCCATAGACAGTCTTGGCGGCATAGAACACGCCCTTGTAAACGCTGTCCACGGAGAAATACGGCTTGGTGAGGCTCTCGTCGAGGTCATATTTCAGCTTGCGAACCTTGGCGGCATAGTAGAACCAGTCCCAGGGCTCGATTTTCGAGCCTGCGGGAACGGTGATATCCTTGTCCATAACCTCCTGCATGGCAGCGATTTCCTCCCCTGCCTTGGCCATCGAAGCATCCATGATTTTCTGAAGGAAGGCATCCACGGTCCCGGGGTCATGGGCCATCTTGTCTTCAAGCAGGAAGGCGGCCGAGGACTTGTAGCCCAGAAGAGCGGCCTGCTCCGTGCGGAGCTTCATGATTTCCAGGCAGATGGCGTTGTTGTCATGCTCGTCGCCGTTGTTTCCCCTGGAGGAATAGGCCTTGAACATGGCCTCCCTGAGGTCCCTGTCGGAGCATTCGGCCATCACGTCGGGATAGTCGGAAACCGTCACCCCGAACTTCTCCTTGAAGGCGTTGTTCTCCGCGAGAAGATTGTTGCCGAAGGCGATGGAAAGGGCCGAGAGCCTTTTGTTGATTTCCTTGAACCTCTCGCGGGCCTCTCCTTCGAGCCCCACTCCGTTGCGGATGAAGGCCTCATAAAGCTTTTTGACCACCATCTGCTGCTCCCTGTCAAGGGCTTCGCTTTTCTCATAGACCTTGCGTACCCTCGCGAAGAGGCCAGGGTCCATGAAAATCTCATCTTCCGCAGCGGTAAGCTCCGGGGAAATCTCCTCTTCCATAGCCCTCATCGCATCGGTGGCGTCCGACTCGACGAGATTGAAGAACACTCCGGAGACCCTTGCGAGAAGGCTTCCGGACAGCTCGTAAGGAGCGATGGTGTTCTCGAACGTCGGCTCCTCGGGATTGTCCACTATGGCCTTGATCTCAGCCTTTCTCTGCCGGATGCCCTCCCTTATGGCGGGAAGGTAGTCGGACTCGGAAATTTTACTGAAAGGGGCCGTGCCGTAAGGAGTCTTCCATTCGGCGCCGAAAGGACGGGAACAAGCAGTCAATGACATGATTACAATGACGGATATGCAGATGTTACGAATCATGGCTCATCAGTTGACGGTGACTCCGGTCTCGTCCAGAAGGGTGAACTGGGCCTGTCCCTGGTACACGGTGAAGATGCCGGTGACATCCACGGTTTTCTCGCCCTGGAGCACCTGGGGGTCAATCTCGGTGTCCGCGAAACGGCAATAGCCGCTGGTGCGAATCTGGATGTCGGTATTTCCCATCTTGAAATACTGGCTGACGGTGGCGGGAGTGGCGTTCTTGACGAGTATATCCTTGAGGGCGGGGTCGCTGACCGGGCGGGCATTGTCGCCGGAAGTGGCCTTGTCGAAGTTGCCTGCCTCAAGATAACCGAGGAAGCCCTGCTTGGACATGGCCCAGGTCGTGACGCCGAAAGAACTGTTCCTGAGGTAAATCTTGTTGGAAAGCTCCTTGGTGTCCTTGCTGGGGTCTATGTACAGAATGGTGAAAATCTGGTTTCCGTACCTGAGGCCCCTGAGGGTGACGTAGCGGCCCAGGTTCTCGGAATGGAAGCCCATCTGAAGGCTCTCCCTCACGTCTTCATCGGTAAGCTCGACGGGCGCGAGCGCGGCCGCCTTCTCTCCCCTGAACACATGGGAGGAGATGATGTAGTCGGTGAGCATGTAGGCCGTCTCATAGGCCCCTGAGGCATCCTCCAGACCGAGCTGGAGCATACCGTTGTAGTTGCCGAGCATCAGGCCCTTGCACTTGACATAGACCCACTGCCCGAGCTTGTATTCGTTGTAGAGATAGGATTTCCCGAGCTTGAGCTCGATGGCTCCGGACTCGTCCTGAATGTAGAGGCTGCGGTAGATGTTGCCCGCGCGGTCTTCGGAAATCACCTGTCCTCCGATGATATAATCGCTCTCGATGTGGACGGGGGAACCCTCGGACTTGTAGAGGGCCTTGAGCTCCGCAATCGTGGTGTTGGGAGTCATGGTGACGGCAGGCGCCGAGCCGGGATCGTCGTACTTCAGGGTGAACACGGGCTCCCACTCGTCGGAGCAGGAAACAAGGGCAAGCGCCGCCGCTGCCGCCAGTATGATGTTGTATATCTTTTTCATGGCCTTAGAATCTGAAGTAAACGTTCAACATATAGTTCGCGCCGGGCATGTAGAAGTACTTCGAATCGAAGCGGTAGTACCTCTCGCGGTGCTTGGTGTCGTCGATGATGCGGGTCTGCTCATAACCTCCGGTCTTCACCCACTTGTTGTTGAGGAGGTTGCGTCCCTGGAGGGAGAAGCCTATCTGGTATTTCCTCTGGATGTACCAGCTCTTTCCGATGCTGACGTTGAAGAGCCACTGGGGGTCGAACTCCTCCTGGGAGGCCATGTAGGCGATTTCCTCGGGGGTGACGATGCCGTCGGGGCCGGCGGTGGCCATGTCGGTGCGGTAGAGGGGGTTCATGTCAAGGTAGGAATGTGCGAGGTAGTCGAGGTCGGCGTCGATGAACCAGTAGTTCCTGTTCCAGGAGAGGCCGATGCTGGCGGCGAGCTGGGGGGTGCCGGCGACATAGTGCTTCTTGAAGCCTTCGAGCTCGTAATTGCCGTTCCCATCGACGATATAGGTCCCGGCAGCGTCATGCTTGTACACGGGGTGGCTCTTCCAGTAGGGCACCAGGACATTGTCCTGCACCACGGTGGCGCTGTTGTCGATGGTCTGGGTCATCCTGGGGTTGGAGGTGTAGATGTATTCGCCCCAGGCGAGGACTCCCTGGAGGGAGTGGTCGCGGATGGGGGTGGGTATCTTGAATCCGAGCTCGATTCCCGCGTGCCTCTGGTCGATTCCGCTGAGGGCGAAGTTGGTGAAGGAGTTCTGGGAGTCGTCATAGGCGCTCATCACGTCGCTCTGGTCCTTGATGGAGGTGTAGAAGCCCGTCAGGCGGAGGTTCCATCCGTTGTTGTTGAGGACATAGCTGAGGTCGGAGGAGAAGGTCTTCGCGTTTTCAAGGTTGGGAGTGACTGAATTCCTGGTCCTGGGGGAGATGAAGCTCTGGTTGAAGGTGGGAGCGTCGCTGTAGTAGCCGACGTTGCCGAAGAAGGCGTTTCCTCCGCCGAGGACGTATTTAAGGTTGGCCTTGACGGCGCCGGTGAGGAATTCCTGGGTCTTGGACTTGCCGTAGGAGGTGATGGGCTCGCCGCTCTCGTCATAGGTCGTGATGACTTTTCCGTCCCAGATGACGGGGCTGCCGTCATCCTTCACTCCGGGGAAGAGACCCTTCCTGACAAGTCCCTCCCTCCAGAACCTGTTGTAGCCCAGGCGTCCGGAAAGGACGGCCTCGAAGCCTCCGACATTGAACTTGCCGGCAATCCAGGAAGAATAATTGTGGACATGGGCGTAGTAGTCGTAGCCGTACTTGTCGCCCTTGTAAATCTTCTGGGCGTAGCCGTGCCTCATATAGTACTCGAGGTCGTTCTGCACCATGTAAGGGGTGGAAGCGTACTCCCTCTCTGCGAACTGGTCGATGTTGACGAAGTAGTCGCCGCCGAGAAGGTCGCTGAGGACGTTGTAATACTCGGTGCGGTTCCACTTCATCCCGACGCCTCCGGAAAGGGTGAAGAATTTCTCTACCCTCCACTTGAAGTTGCCGCCCAGGTTGAGGTCCTGCTGGTCCGTCCTCCTTTCCTGGATGACGTACTTGGAGCGGTTGGCCCCGTCCACAAGATTGTTCTTGTTGACGTCGTAGAGGCGGTCCCAGTTGATGTGGGCGATGTCGGATTTCTTATGCTCCCAGGCTTCGCGGGCCCAGGCATAGCCTATGGTGTTCAGGCGGTCGTAATCCTCGTTGGCGACCCAGAAATAGCTGGGAAGGTTCCTGTAGTAGTCGGGCCTGGGGTCGTAGGCGTCATACCAGTCGAGGGCTGTGTAGCCGTTCTTTCCGAAGCGGTAGAGGACGGTGGCCGAAGCGCTCAGGTCCTCGTTGGGAGTGTGGTCGTACTTGAGGAACACGATGGGCTCGTGGGTGTTGCGCACGCGGGCGTTACGCACCTTGCCGTTCTGGTATCCCCAGTTGGAGTTGTACATGTTGTCTCCCATAAGGTCATAGACCTCCTGGGTGGAGGCGTTCTGCGCGCCCCTGCTTCCGGGAGCGGCCATGAAGGTGAGGGTGAGGCGGTTGACAGGGTCGAACTGCTTGCTCACGCTTCCGAAATAGCCGAAGGAACGGTAATAGACTCCCCTTATCCAGTCGTTTCCGCCGAGACGGGCGGAGACGTTGAAGGCGTAGGACCAGCCGTTGTCAAGCACTCCGGAGCCGTATGAGAGCATCAGGCGCAGCCTGTAGAGGGCACTGTTGGTGAGGATGCTGGCTCTCAGGCCCGTGCGGAAGCTGCGGGCGTCGGCGGCGATGTTGGTGAGGCCGTTGTAGCCGCCGAATCCGAAGTCGGACGCCTCGTTGCCGATGGCGGAATCCTTGCTGCGGGTGGCCTCGTTAAGACCGCTCCACAGGGAGTAGGGGGTGTAGCCCGTGATGGCATCGTTCATCCTGATGCCTGCGAGGTACACGTCCTGGGACTCGCTGGAGTAGCCGCGCACGCGGAAACGGAAGGAGCTGAAATTGTAGCCCGCCATGTTGTTGAACACGTCGTTCTGGCCGAAAAGGATGGTGGGGGCGTCCTGGTAGCCGGTGTCGGCCATGTCAAATTCGGAGAAACTGGCGTCGTCGATTTCGGCGACGTTGTGCGCCGGGGTCATCGACACGTTGAACATGTTCTTGACATAGCCGTCGTTAACCGTCACGTTCACCCTCGTTTCGAGGAAGTCGGGAGCGATTACCACCATGTCGTACACTCCGTCCGCGAGGCCTTCTACAAGGAAGGCTCCGGACTCGTCGGAGGTGGTG
>CAMOVV010000055.1 GCA_946627685.1 uncultured Bacteroidales bacterium | reverse complement strand
CGGAAGGGCTGGCTGGTGCAGGACCCCGCCCCCTGCTACTATGTCTATGCCCAGACGATGGGGGACAGGACCCAGTACGGCCTTGTCCTCTGCGCCCACACGGACGACTACGCCGAGGGGAAAATCAAAAAGCACGAGCTCACCCGAAAGGACAAGGAAGACGACCGCATGATACATGTGCGCATCCAGAACGCCAACATCGAGCCGGTTTTCTTCGCCTACAGGGACAATGACGAGCTGAGCGGCATCGTGGCCAAGGCGGCTTCCGGAGCTCCCGAGTACGATTTTACCGATGAAAACGGCTTCGGCCACAAGTTCTGGGTGATTTCCGACCCGGCGGTCATCGGCAGGATTACGGAGATTTTCACCTCCGAGGTCGATGCCTTCTATGTGGCTGACGGCCACCATCGTACTGCTGCCGCCGCAAGGGTAGGCGCGGAGAGGAGGGCTGCCAATCCGGGCCACACCGGACAGGAGGAGTACAACTGGTTCATGGCGGTCTGCTTCCCCGAGAGCCAGCTCAAGATTCTTGACTACAACCGCGTGGTCAGGGACCTTGGCGGACTCACGGAAGAAGGCTTCTTGAAGGCCCTCGAGGCAGATTTCGATGTGGCTCCCGCCTGCGATTGCCTCTCCGGCCCCCTCGCCCCTTCCGGCCTTCACAATTTCTCCATGTATCTTGGCGGAAAATGGTACAGCCTCACGGCGAAGCCCGGCCGCTACGACGACTCCGACCCCATCGGGGTGCTGGACGTGACGATTCTTTCCAACCTCGTCCTCGACCGCATCCTCGGAATCAAGGACCTGCGTACGGACAAGAGGATTGATTTCGTCGGCGGCATCCGCGGCCTTCAGGAGCTTTCCCGAAGGGTGGACAGCGGGGAGATGAAGGTGGCTTTCGCCCTCTATCCCGTCTCCATGCGCCAGCTCATCGACATCGCCGACAGCGGCAACATTATGCCTCCCAAGACGACCTGGTTCGAGCCCAAGCTCCGCTCAGGCCTCGCCATTCACAGTCTGCTGGGGTAAAACCCGTTTAAATCGTCACCTGACGCAGGCGGCGTCCTTCGTAGTGGGCGAGCCAGCGGAAGCCGAACATCTTGACGTACTGGGCGTAGTACATGAACTTGTCCCCGACCCTTTCCGGAGTGTGGGCGTCGGAGCCGAGTGAAATGATTTCTCCGCCCAGTTCGCGGTACCTGAGGAGGATGTCGCGGTCCAGCTCCGGGGTGCGAAGCCCGTATTTCTGATAGGTTTTCGTGTTGATTTCAAGGGCTTTGCCTTCCTGGGCGAGGTATTTCAGAATCTCGTCCATCTCCCCGGCGAAGTCCCTGTAGAAGATGCTCTGCTTGGGGTAGGGGGCATAGCGGGCGATGTAGTCGAAGTGGCCGAGGATGTCGAAGTCCCCTCCAAGCCATCTGATTTCCGACCATATCGTGTCCAGGTAGCGGCCGTAGGCCTCTTTCCAGTTCTTCCCTTTGTAGTATTCTCCCCAGTAGGGGTCGGTCTCTTCGAGGTAGTGGACCGAGGCAATCACCTGGTCGAATTCGTTGGTGGAGAGAAACTTGCGGATGTCGTCCCTTTTCTCCCTGCTCAGTCCGATTTCCACGCCCTTGAACACGCGGAATTTTTTCACCTGGGCCCAGGTCGTCCTCGTCACCCCCTCCAGAAGGCCCCCTTTCTCCACCTTTCCGGAGGCTACGGCGGCGTTTATCCTGTCGATTTCGGCTTGCTGGGAGGGCACGTCGAAGACCTCGTCGAGGCTTTCTCCGTGGTCCGCCTTCGCGGCCGGGACGTAAATGTCGGCATGGTCGGTGATGCAGATTCCTCCGAGGCCTTTCACGATGGCCTGACGGGCGCTTTTCTCAACGGAAGTCCTTGACCCGTCGAAAGAAAACTGGCTGTGTACGTGGGTGTCAAAAAACATCAGGGATGCGTTGGTAGGTTTTGTGCTGCGAAATTAGTGAAAATTTAATAATTTTGCATCTATATACTTCGTTGAATACATGATTACCTTCGGATACAAGAGCAAATTCAGCAGCATCCTCAGGGCCTGCTCGGCCATAGGCATCGGTCTTGTGATGATTCTCGCCAATGACGCGAGCGTGTTGGTCGTGAAAATTGTCGCCGCCTTCCTGATTGCGGCGGGGCTCGTTTCCCTCGTTTACGGACTTGTCCACAGGCAGTCAGGCTACCTTCCCTTCATGGTCGCCAACGCCGTGGTGGACCTTGTCCTCGGCCTTCTGCTGTTTTTCTTCCCCACCCAGGTGGCAGGTTTCATCGTGTATATCCTCGGAGGCTGCCTCATCATTTTCGGCGCCTTCCAGCTGATAGCCCTTATAGGAGCCCTTTCCCTCATCGGCGGAGGGTTCACTACGCTGATATTGTCCATCTGCGCCATAGCCGGTGGAATTTTGCTGATATTCAATCCCTTCACCATTAAGGTGATGAGCATTCTGGCGGGGGTGGCCCTGATTTTCTATGGGATGCAGGAGCTTATCTCCACGTGGAGAATCGGCAAGGCCGCCAAGGTCCAGCAGCAGAGGAAGCTGGATGCTTCGGGGATAGCCGACGCAAAGGACGCGGAGTTTGTCAAGGAGGCGGAAGTGGTTGATGCAACGATTGTTGAAGACGAGGACGACGAGTTTTAGATGATACCCCAGGATACGGTAAACAGGATTCTCGAGACCGCCCGGATAGAGGAGGTGGTCGGAGACTTCGTGTCGCTGAAGCGGCGCGGGGCCGATTTCGTGGCCTGCTGCCCGTTCCACAATGAGAAGACTCCGTCCTTCCACGTACATCCTTCGAAGGGTTTCTACTATTGCTTCGGCTGCCACAAGGGAGGAAGCGCCGTGGGGTTTGTGATGGATTATGAGCACCTTTCATACGTCGAGGCCCTGAAATACCTTGCCAGGAAGTACAACATCGAGGTGGTGGAGAAGGAGGAGACCGCCGAAGAGGTCGCCGCCCGCCAGAAGAACGAGAGCCTTCTGCTGGTCACGGAGTTCGCCCAGGACCTTTTCGTCAAATCCCTGCAAGAGAGAGAGGGAAAGGCGATTGGACTCCAGTATTTCCACTCCCGCGGCCTGGAAGATGCCACGATAGAAAAATATGGCCTCGGATGGGCTCCGCAGAGCCGTGTCGCCCTGCGGGACGCCGCAGCCAAGGCAGGGTACAAGGAAGAATACCTCGTCGAGACGGGCCTGTGCTCGAAATATGACGACGGTACTGTCAAGGACAGGTTCTTCGACCGCGTCACCTTCCCGATTCACTCCGTGTCCGGAAGGGTGATAGGCTTCGGGGCAAGAACCCTGAAGACCGATTTCAAGGGGGCCAAGTACGTCAATTCCAGCGACTCTCCCATATACCACAAAGAGCAGACCCTCTACGGGATATGGTTTGCCAAGAACGAGATTGCCAAGGCGGACAAGTGCTATCTGGTGGAGGGGTACCTGGACGTGCTGAGCATGCACCAGCTGGGCATCACCAACGTCGTGGCCTCCAGCGGCACGGCCCTCACCGACAATCAGATAAGGCTGATTCGCAGGTTTACCCAGAATGTCACCATCATGTATGACGGGGACTCGGCGGGCATCCATGCGGCCATGAGGGGAATCGGAATGTGCCTCCGCCAGGGGCTGAACGTGAGAATCGTGCTGCTGCCGGACGGTGACGACCCCGACTCCTATTCCCGCAAGCACACCCTGGAAGAGGTCCGGGCCTTCCTCGCCGAAAACGAGCAGGATTTCATCACCTTCAAGTCCGGCTACCTCCTTCAGGGCACCGACAACGACCCCCTCCGCCGGGCCGACGCCATCAACGAGATTGCCGACACCATCGCGGACATTCCCGACGCCGTGAAGAGATCCACCTTCGTGACCGCTTGTTCTAATCGTTTCGGCATTGATACCCAGATACTTTTCGACCGTATCAAGAGGACGATGGCAAAGGCCCGCGAAGAGGAATTGAAGGAGGCCGAGAGGGCTCGCCGCAGGGTGGAAGCCGGCCTTCCTCCCGAGATTCAGGACGAGGCTCCCGCGGCCGCGGAAGACAGCCCGGTTCCCGCCGCCTCTCTGGAGCAGATGGAGAATGACAGGGTGGTCGGCAAGGCGGAGAGGGACCTCCTTGGATTCATCCTCACCTACGGGACGTATCCGATGAAGTTCGAGAGCGACTCGGAGTTTTACCAGGGCGATTCGGAAGATGAAATGCAGTCCGTGTTCGATTTCATAACTGCCTCTCTCGGAGAGTCTTCCTTCTCGAACTCCGTTTACAAAAAGGTGTACGACGCCTACGGGAACCTCTACTACGAAGGATATTCCCAGGAGGCCATGGTGAAGACCCTCATGGACGGCCCCGACAGGGAGGCCGCCTTTGTGGCGTCCCAGCTCTGCACCTCTCCTTACGAGCTGACGGTCAAGAATTTCAAAGATTCCCTGATGTCCGTCGAGTCCTGGCTCGTGAAATTTGTCCCCCGGGCCATCCTGGTCTATCAGGGCAAGAGGATAGAGTCCATGCTGGGCGGTCTGAGCCGGGAGCTGGAATCCGCTTCGGCCGAGGAACAAATAGAGATAATGAAGAAGATGACGACGCTCCAGCGCGCTTCGCAAAATATTAAAGTCAAACTTGGAAGAGAAAAAGAATAAGGATTGAACTATATGGAAAAGAATTTCAAGAGAACCCTCGTAACCTGCGCCCTTCCCTACGCCAACGGCCCGGTGCATATCGGACACCTCGCCGGGGTGTACGTGCCTGCCGACATCTATGTCAGATATCTGAGGATGAGGGGAAAAGAGGTGCTGTATGTCTGCGGAAGCGACGAGCACGGCGTGCCCATCACCATAAAGGCCCGCGCCCAGGGAGTGTCCCCCCAGGACATCGTGGACAAGTACAACAAAATTATCAAGGACTCTTTCTCGGGCCTCGGAATCAATTTCGACATCTATTCGAGAACCACCTCCGAGGTGCACCACGATGTGGCCTCCGGGTTCTTCAAGAAACTCTACGACGAGGGGAAATTCATAACCAAAGAGAGCGAGCAGTTCTATGACGACGAGGCTAAAACCTTCCTCGCGGACCGTTATATCGTGGGTACCTGCCCCAAATGCGGCAACCCCGACGCCTACGGGGACCAGTGCGAGAAGTGCGGCTCCACGCTCAGCCCCGAGGAGCTCATAGACCCCCGCTCGGCCCTCAGCGGCAGCGCTCCCCGCAAGGTGAAGACCAAGCACTGGTACCTTCCCCTCGACAAGTACGAGCCTTGGCTCCGCGAGTGGATTCTTGAGAACCATAAAGAGTGGAAGACAAATGTTTACGGCCAGTGCAAATCCTGGCTGGACGGCCATCTGCAGCCCCGCGCCGTAAGCCGTGACCTCGACTGGGGCATCCCCGTTCCCGTCGAAGGAGCCGAAGGCAAGGTCCTCTACGTCTGGTTCGACGCCCCCATCGGGTATATATCCAACTCGAAAGAACTCCTTCCTGATTCCTGGGAGAAATGGTGGAAGAGCCCCGACACCCGTCTCGTGCATTTCATCGGCAAAGACAATATCGTGTTCCACTGCATCGTCTTCCCTTCAATGCTGAAAGCCCACGGGGATTATGTCCTTCCCGACAACGTGCCGGCCAACGAGTTCCTGAACCTCGAAGGGGACAAAATTTCCACCTCCCGCAACTGGGCCGTGTGGCTGCAGGACTATCTCCGGGACTTCCCCGGCCAGGAGGACGTGCTGAGGTACGTGCTTTGCGCCAACGCCCCCGAGACCAAGGATAACGACTTCACATGGAAGGACTTCCAGCAGAGGAACAACTCCGAGCTTGTGGCTATATTCGGCAATTTCGTGAACCGTGCCGTAGTCCTTACCCAGAAATGGTTCGGCGGGAAGGTTCCCGAAGACCTCAAGCCCGAAGCCATCGACAGGGAGACCCTTGCGCAGATACCTGTGTGCAAGGCGAATCTCGAAAAATACCTTGAGACCTTCCATTTCCGCGAGGCCCTCAAGGAGGCCATGAACATTGCCCGCATCGGCAACAAATACATTTCCGACGCCGAGCCCTGGGCGGTCGCCAAGACCGACCTCGACAGGGCGGCCTCCATCCTGCACACCTGCCTCCAGATTTGCGCCGACCTTGCCATCGCCTTCGAGCCGTTCCTCCCGTTCTCCGCGGAGAAGCTGAGGAACATCCTCCGCGTTGACATCAAGGCGGGCAGGGATTTCCGCCGCGGAGACGAAAAAGGCTTCGGAGCCACCGGGAACTGCTATCCAGAGGTCTTCGGCCCCGCCCGTCACACGGAGTCCTTCGGCGAGCATCGTGACTCCCTGTATTCCCTTGTCCTCAAGTGGGATGACCTTGGCTCCGGGACCCTCCTTCCTGCGGGCCATGAGCTCGGGGAGGCGGAGCTGCTGTTCAGCAAGATAGAGGATAGCGTGGTGGATGCCCAGGTGGCGAAGCTGCAAGCCACGAAGGCTGCCAACGAGGCCGCCGCGAAGGCTGCCGCTGCAAAGGAGGTTGAGCCTCAGAAAGAGGAGGTTACCTTTGAGGATTTCGGCCGTATGGATATCCGCACCGCTACCGTCCTTGAGGCCGTGAAGGTGCCCAAGACCGACAAGCTCCTGAAACTGACCATTGATACTGGCATCGACCGCAGGGTGATTGTTTCGGGAATCGCTGAGTATTATTCTCCCGAGGATATGGTGGGGAAGCAGATTTGTATCCTTGCCAATCTTAAACCCCGTACCATCAAGGGGATTGAGTCGAAGGGGATGATTTTGATGGCTAAGCAGGGAGACGGCTCCATGAGGTTTGTGACGCCTCAGGAGGCTGTCAGCAACGGAGCTGTAGTGGGGTAGGTATGGCTTTGAAGGTGATACCCGGCGCTGACCTGACTTCCCGGAATACTTTCGGGATGAGGGTGCGTTGCGGGCGCCTTGTGGAGTATGGCTCCGAGCAGGAGCTTCGCGCCTACCTTGCCTCGCATCCTTCCGGGGAGCCTCTTTTCCATATCGGCGGAGGCAGCAACCTTCTCTTTACCAAAGACTTCCCCGGCACTATCCTGCACTCCCGCATTCATTTCATAGAACCTGTCATTCTGAGCGGCAGCGAAGAATCTCCCGGCCCCCCTGTCATTCTGAGCGAGAGCGAAGAATCTCCCGCCCCCCCTGTCATTCTGAGCGAGAGCGAAGAATCTCCCGCCCCCCCTGTCATTCTGAGCGAGAGCGAAGAATCTCCCGCCCCCCCTGTCATTCTG
>CAMOVV010000054.1 GCA_946627685.1 uncultured Bacteroidales bacterium | reverse complement strand
TGTGGACAAGGTCGTCGGGAGATTCCACTCCGACATTCTCGAAGCAATAGGGACGCAGCTTGAGGATGACGGTGCCCGTGACATTCCTCTGGCTTTCAAGAAGCATGGCCTCCATATCCCTCATCACCGGCTCCATATACTGGCTCTCGTGGAGGAACATGCCGTACCAGCCTGCCACCTGGTCCTTCCAATACTGCTGCCACTTGCTCAGGGTGAATTTCTCAAGGAACTTGTGGGCGCCGATGATAGTCATCGCGGCGGCGGCTTCGAAGCCGACCCTTCCCTTGATGCCGATGATGGTGTCGCCGACGTGCATGTCGCGGCCTATGCCATAGGGAGCCGCGATGGCTTCAACCGCCTGGATTGCAGCGACTTTATCTTCATAGACCTTCCCGTTCACGGAGACTATCTCCCCCTTTTCGAAGCCGATTCTCAGCTCTTCCTCCCCTTCCTTTGTCACCTGCTTCAGATAAGCGGCCTCGGGAAGGCCTTTCGCGGAGTCGAGAATCTCCCCTCCGCAGATGGAAGTGCCCCAGAGACCCACGTTATACGAATACTTAAGCTTCGTAAAATCAGCGAAATAGCCATTCTTGTTCAGATAGTCCACCTCGAACTGCCTGGTGAGGGTCATATCACGGGTCAGGGTGATTATCTCGATTCCGGGGGCAAGGACGAGGAAGGTCATGTCGAAACGCACCTGGTCGTTGCCGGCTCCGGTGGAGCCGTGGGCTATGGCGTCCGCGCCTATTTCCTTGGCATACCGGGCGATGACCATGGCCTGGAAAATCCTCTCGGACGACACAGAAATGGGATAGGTACCGCCCCTGAGCACGTTTCCGAACACCATATACCTTATGCTCTTGTCATAATACTCCTTCGCCACGGACAGGGTCACATAGTCCTTCGCTCCGAGCTTTTTCGCCTTCTCGGCGTTCTCCTTCAACTGCTCCTCGCTGAAACCGCCGGTGTCAGCGCAGGCCGCATACACTTCATAACCTTTTTCCTTCGTGAGGTACATCACGGTAAAGGAAGTATCGAGTCCGCCGCTGAACGCGACTACAACTTTCTTTGCCATAACCTAAATGTTTTTATCGTTACTTTTATGTTTCTCGGGGTCGTAAAGCATTCCTGTACAGAGACATCTGGTATAGTCGTTCCTAAGCAGGACATCGTAGTTGATGCAGCTCTCGCAGCCCTTCCAGAAGACCGGGTCGGAGGTAAGTTCTGAAAATGTTACGGGCACATACCCGAGTTCAGTATTGATTTTCATCACGGGAAGGCCGGTGGTAAGCCCGAAAATCTTGGCCTTCGGGAACCTGGCGCGGGAGAGCTCGAAGGCCCTCTTCTTGATTGCCTTGGCCAGGCCGTGGCCGCGGAACTTGTCTTTCACGATGAGGCCCGAATTAGCCACGAACTCCTCATGTTCCCATGACTCGATGTAGCAGAACCCCGCAAATTCATCTCCATAAAGGGCAATAATCGCCTTGCCTTCAAGCATTTTCTTCTTAACATACTCAGGATTGCGCTTGGCGATTCCCGTTCCCCTGACTTTGGTGGCATCCTCAATGGTCTTGAGAATCTCGGGCACATACCCCACATGAGATTCGTCAGCCACCACGATTGTAAATGTCTCGTCCATTTTATATAAAATAATATTCAATAATTATTCAATGATTTTCTTTTTGATTCCACTGAACAATCCACTCAGGCCGTCCGTCATGTCGGCACGGGAGAAACCTCCGCGCAGCACAACGAGAACGGTATCGTCCCCGGCCACGGTGCCGGCGACGAACGGAAGGCTTTTCCCGTCTATAAGGGCCGAAAGCACAGGGGCATGGCCAGGATGAGTCTTGAGAACGCAGAGATTGCCGCAAAATTCGCAGGACACGACGAGGCCGTCCGGCATCGCGCCTCCGGAAGCGCGCAGGATATTGACTGGCTCCGAAGCCGACGGGAGACGGAACCTGTAGCCGAGGCCGTCGTGGACCTTTGTTATCCCCATCTCCCTCAAATCCCTGGACAATGTCGCCTGGGCAACGTTAAGTCCTTCTTTTTCAAGAAGACGGATAAGTTCTTCCTGGCTCCCCACCCTCTCTTTGGTGACGAGGCGCCGGATTATTCCCAACCTTTCGTTCTTAGACTTCATAAAAATGGATATTATTCATTTCTTGATGCAAATATATGCAAAGATTTTGAATAATATCCAATTTTTATGGTTTTTTATCGAATTATTTGAATTTTATTCCCACTCGATGGTCGAAGGCGGTTTTGAAGAAATGTCATAGACCACCCTGTTGACCCCGGGAACCTTGTTTATGATGTCCTCGCTTATTTTGGAGAGGAAGTCGTAGGGGAAACGGAACCAGTCGGCGGTCATCGCGTCGGTGGAGACCACGGCCCTGAGGGCAACGGCGTTCTTGTAGGTGCGTTCATCACCCATGACGCCGACGCTCTTGATGGGAAGAAGGATAACCCCCGCCTGCCAGACTGCGTCGTAAAGGTTCGAGGCCATCCTGGAAGGGTCGGCCGCGGAAGGGAAGCCCATGGAAGAGCAGTCATAGGCCCTGAGGCTCCTGATGAAGATGTCGTCAGCCTCGCGGAGCACATCCAGCTTTTCCTTGGTGATATCCCCTATTATCCTGATAGCCAGGGACGGGCCGGGGAAAGGATGCCTTCCGACAAGTTCATCCTTTATGCCGAGGGCCCTTCCGACCCTGCGCACCTCATCCTTGAAGAGCATCCTCAAAGGCTCGACAATTTTCAGGTGCATCTTCTCGGGAAGGCCTCCCACATTATGGTGGGACTTGATTTTGGAGGCGATTCCTGGTATGCCGGCCGATTCGATGACATCGGGATAAATCGTGCCCTGGCCGAGCCAGCGGGCGTTTTCGATGCTCCCGGCGTATTTTTCAAAGGTCTCTACGAAGAGGCGGCCGATGACTTTGCGCTTCTGCTCGGGATCGGTGACCCCGGCAAGTGCGGCAAGGAAATCCTCCGAGGCGTCGGCCCCTATCACGTTCAGTCCCATTCCCTTGTAGGACTCGAGGACGGATTCGTATTCGTTCTTCCGAAGAAGGCCGTTGTTGACGAAGATACAGGTGAGGTTGCTCCCCACGGCCTTGTTCAAAAGGACGGCGGCTACCGTGGAATCCACTCCACCGCTGAGGCCGAGGATGACCTTGTCGTCTCCGAGTTTCTCCTTCAGCTCCTGCAAGGAACTCTCCACGAAGGAGGCAGGGGTCCACCCGGCCTCGCAGCCGCAGATGTTCAAGGCGAAATTGGACAGCATCCTGAGGCCTTCGAGGGAATGGTACACCTCCGGATGGAACTGTACCCCGTAGGTGTCCTCCCCGTCGAACTTGAACGCAGCGAACTCCACGTCATCGGTGGAAGCGAGCACCTGGGCGCCCTCCGGCAAGGCCGAAATGGTGTCCCCGTGGGACATCCACACCTGGGACCGGGGGCTGACGCCGTCGAATAGGCCTCCGGGACGGACTACATTCAGCATGGCCCTTCCGTATTCCCTCGCAAGGGAGCCGCGCACCTCGCCTCCATATTTATAGGAAAGGAGTTGGGCCCCGTAGCAGATCCCAAGGATGGGGATCTTTCCCTTGACAGAGGAGAGGTCCACGTCGGGGGCATTGGCGTCCCTCACGGAACAGGGGCTTCCGGAAAGAATCACCCCGCGCACGCTCCCGTCAATCCCGGGACATTTGTTATAAGGATAGATTTCACAATAGACATTAAGCTCGCGAAGACGCCGGCCGATGAGCTGGGTCACCTGGGAGCCGAAATCGAGGATAATTATTTTTTCAGTCATGAGAACCTGTCGTTGGAAATGCAAAAATAGTATAAAAAGTTCATTTTATCTTTTGAAATAAGTATTTTTGCGGGAATTTTAAGTAGTGTATTTACAAAGCATCAGAATGCAGGACATCAGAAACATTGCCCTCATCGCCCATGTGGACCACGGAAAGACCACCCTCGTGGACAGGATGATTTACCAGGCCAACCTGGTAAGGAGGCCGGAGGACCTCGGGAACCTTATCCTGGACAACAACGACCTTGAAAGGGAAAGGGGCATAACCATCCTCGCCAAGAACGTTTCCGTCATTTACAAAAACACCAAAATCAACATCATAGACACCCCGGGCCACAGCGACTTCGGAGGAGAGGTGGAAAGGGTGCTGAACATGGCCGACGGAGTCCTCCTCCTGGTGGACGCCTTCGAAGGCTGCATGCCCCAGACCAGGTTCGTCCTCCACAAAGCCCTCCAGATGGGCAAGAAGCCCATCGTGGTCATCAACAAGGTGGACAAGCCGAACTGCCGCCCGGACGAGGTCCAGGAAGAGGTCTTCGACCTCATGTGCAACCTCAACGCGACGGACGAGCAGCTGGATTTCACCACCGTCTTCGGCAGCGCCAAGCAGGGCTGGATGTCGATGGACTGGAAGCAGCCCACGTCTGACATCACTCCCCTTCTGGACACCATCCTGGAAGTGATTCCCGCGCCCCAGGTCGTGGAAGGCACGCCCCAGATGCTCATTTCCTCCCTGGAATACTCCCCCTACGTGGGAAGGATTGCCGTGGGGAAAGTCACAAGGGGGTCGCTGAAAGCCGGAATGCCCATCTCCCTCTGCAAGAGGTATGATATAGTGGAAAAAGCGAAAATCAAGCAGCTTATGGTGTTCGACGGCCTCGGCAAATCCAGCGTGGACGAAGTCCGCTGCGGGGATATCTGCGCCGTGGTGGGAATAGACGACTTCGAAATCGGAGACACCGTGGCCGACGCCGAAAACCCGGAGGCCCTTCCTCCCATCGCCATCGACGAGCCCACGATGAGCATGCTTTTCACAATCAACAACTCCCCCTTCTTCGGAAAAGACGGCAAGTACGTCACTTCCAGGCATATAAAGGAACGTCTTGACAAGGAACTCGAGAAGAACCTGGCCCTGCAGGTCAAACCGGGGGCTAACGCCGACTCCTTCCTCGTCTATGGCAGAGGAGTCCTGCACCTGTCGGTTCTTATCGAGACCATGCGCCGCGAAGGCTTCGAGCTGCAGGTCGGCCAGCCGAAGGTCCTTGACAAGACCATCAACGGCCACAGGTGCGAGCCTATAGAAGACCTCAGCATTGAAGTTCCCGAGCAGTTCGTGGGAACGGCAATCGAAATGGCCACCCGCCGCAAGGGAGCCCTCCTTCACATGGAGCCCCGCGGAGACCGCACCCTTCTGGAGTTCGACATCCCCACGAGAGGACTCATGGGCCTGAGGAACAACCTTCTCACGGCCACCCAGGGCGAAGCCATCATGGCCCACCGATACAAAGAATACCAGCCCTACAAGGGAGACATCGACAGCCGTACCAACGGCTCCCTCGTTTCCCTCGAGACAGGTCAGGCCATAGCTTATTCCATGAACAAGCTCCTGGACCGCGGACGCTTCTTCGTAGAGCCGGGAGAGGAGATTTACGGCGGACAGGTCGTCGGGGAGCATACCAGGGAGAGGGACCTGAACGTAAATATCTGCAAGACGAAAAAACTCACGAATGTGCGCGCAGCGGGCTCGGACGAGAAAATCATCCTGCCTCCGGCCGTCAAATTCTCGCTCGAAGAGGCCCTGGAGTATATCAGGGAGGACGAAATGGTGGAAATCACCCCTCATCACATGAGGATTCGCAAGGCCCTTTTGGACCCTCTGGAGAGGAAACGCCGCGGCGACAATTCCGATGATGAAGAATAAATATTTGTTATTCGGAAAAACTTTTCTATCTTTGCAACCCTTAAATCTGTTTGACGGTGATGGTCGAGAGATACATAATTCCATTGAATGGGTTGAAGGAAGGCGCTGCGGCTTACAGCTGGCACGCCGGCGCAGAGTTCTTTAAAGGCTTTGGCAATGAGGAGATAAAGGACGCGGACATCCGGGCTGAGGCCCAGGCGGTGAAGTCCGGGAAATATATCGGCGTTGACTGCCGGATATCCGGGACGGTGACCGTGGAGTGCGACAGATGCCTGGGAGATTTGACCCTTCCGGTGGAGACCGAGAGGAAATTCAGCGTCAAATTCGGAGAGAACGCCTCTCAGGACGGCTCCGAAGAGGGAGAGAGAGAGACCCTGGTCCTGCCTGAGACGGATACGGACCTGGACATGGGACAGATAATCTACGATTACACCTGTCTTTCCCTTCCGATGCAGAGAATCCACCCCGAAGGCGGATGCGACCCTGAAGCTCTGAAATACCTTGGCGCAGGAAAGCCGGAAGACGTGTCCGCGGACAGTCCGTTCGGCTCCCTGGAAGAACTATTGAAAGGAAAGAAATAAATTAAAATTATACAACAATGGCACATCCTAAACACAGACATTCCAAGCAGAGAAGGGACAAGAGGAGAACGCACGACTTTGCAGCCGTTCCCACCCTCGCTACCTGCCCCAACTGCGGTGCCACGATGATATATCACAGGGTTTGCCCTGAGTGCGGTTTCTACAGGGGCCGTCAGATCATCGTGAAGACGGTCGCCGAATAAGCCGCCGCCGCGCCACACGCCGCCGGACGATTCCGGCCCATGGCCCCATAGTTCAACGGATAGAACGGAGGTTTCCTAAACCTTAAATCGTGGTTCGATTCCACGTGGGGCTACGAAGAGGTCGACTCAACTGAGTTGACCTCTTTTCGTATAAGCGCCACGTGCAATCGCAGAATTTCCACGTGGGGCTACGAAAGATTCGCCGAAAGGCGGATCTTTTTCGTATAAGCGCCAGGTGGTGCTGGGAATACAACTTTTGCGAAACAAGCACGAAAGGCCGCGAAAGGTAAAGTGTTGATTTATAGCGAATATGGCAAAACTCCTTTCGTATCTTTTCGCAATCATATCGAAAATTTAGGAACATTATAGGAACATTCCCAAAAATTGCTTACCTTTGTCTTAGCGAAATATAAAGTCTGAGTACAATGGCAGCATCATTCTTAGTAAGAACCAAAAAGGAAAACGGGTATGCCACCCTTTTCGTCCGTCTCCAGTCCCCTCAGCAGGGAGTAGACATCAAGATGAAGACCCCTCTGGAGGTCGATTACAACGCTTGGCAAAGGAGCCGCAAAGGAAACACCGCCCGGGAAAACTGGCGCAAAGCCTATCCGGAAATCACCAAAGCGATGGACGAACTCAAACTCGCCCTGGAACTCACTGAAACCCGCAAGGTCGGCATCACCAAGGAGGAGATGAAGCAAATCATTGATGAAGTCGTCTTCCGCCAGCGCCGAGAAGAAGAAGCCCGCATCGCTGAGGCCGAGCGCAAAAAGCAGGAGGCGGAGAACAAGATGACCCTCGACAAGTACATCGACGAATTCATCAAGCAGGCCT
>CAMOVV010000053.1 GCA_946627685.1 uncultured Bacteroidales bacterium | reverse complement strand
TGGTCCGCACAGAGTGCCCCGGGCCCGTGTCTCTTCCCCTTAACCAGGCTAACGGATATTTCGGCGGAAGTTTCTCCCGGTTCGGGCTCCATGTGCGTCCGGAGGGCAGGGAGGCCGGGCAGAAATACGGCAATACTACCTTCCTGAATATAGGCCGATGGATGAGGGGGAAGTTCAACATGGACTATCTCCTGCCGGTATGCCGTATCTACTGGGGAGAGGAATTCCGGGAGGTGTTCGGCTACGAGCAGCGCCAGTCCTATTACGACGGGACCATCGACACCAGGTTCTCCGCAGGCGGCGGCGACATATCCGTCAAAAGCTGGTTCGACCCGGTGGACCATGATATGGTATGTTTCCTTTTCAAAGTCGGAGGACCGGGAAGGGATGTCATAGTGGAGGCGGAGAAAATCCTTCATCTGCATTATTCCCAGGAGGTTCCGCAGAAGGTTGAAATATCGGGAGATAATGGCCGGTGGACGGTCCGGATGAGCATTGAAGGGCAGGAACCGGCGTATTGCTACGTGTATTCCGACGCCGATGGCTCTGTTGAGGACAACTGCCTCAGGCTGGCCGTTTCAGGTGAGAAGTATGTAAGGATTGCCTATGGTTCGGAGGTCGTTACCGCGGTGGACGAATCCCTGCGCCAGACGGAGAACTGGTGGCATGAGACCTGGCGGAACACCGGGATGCTCGAGTTCCCCGACAGGGAAGCGCAATTGATGTGGGTCCGCAGCATGTATCTCCAGATATCATCGTTCAGGGCCCAGAAGAAAGGGCTTCTTCCGCCTACGGGATTTGCCGGCAACTGCTGGCCTTTCGCATATAGCCAGGACCTTTCATATATAGCTCCGGTGCTTCTGTCAACCGGCCATCTGGATGTCGTGAAGGCCTGGACGGAATACTATGCGGAGCGTCTCGACGGGATGAAGGACTATGCCAGGCGCCTTTTCGGGGCTGACGGAGCCTTCTGTCCCTGGGGATATCCCTACGGCAGTTTCGAAGGCTACCATGACCCGCAGGTGCCGAACCAGTACTACTATGAAATCCATAATTCGGCCTATATGGCCAGGATGGCTTACGAGGCTTCGATATATGTGGACGACGATGCCTGGACGAAGAAGTATGCCGAGCCTATAATCCGCGAATGCGCCGCGTTCTACAGGAGCATCTGCAACAAGGAAGACGATGGCATGTGGCATGTTTTCGCCAATCCCGGAATGGGACAGGACGAGATGGGAGGCTTCAACCAGAAGGATTATCTGTGCTCTCTTTACAGCGCCAAATACTGTTTCGAGAGAGCCGTGCTCATGGGCCTTGACCCGGACTGGACATATTCCAAAATCCTGAAGGAAGGCCTTGCATTCCCTTCGCTGAAGTCGGAAAAAGGGTATTATTATGCTTGCCAGGGCAGCGGAGAGAAGGATTTCGGAATGCAGAAACATCCCGTGCAGCTCAATGAACTGGCATATCTCCCTACGGAGCTGATGCCTTCGGAGGCCGCTTCCGCCGCTTACGCCCACCGTTATGAAATCACTGAAAGAGCGGGGGAACCGTTCTTCTGGGGCTGGACTCTCGGGGAGTTCATGCTTTCGAGTTCCCGCATGGGCAATGTCGAGGGATGGAAGAAGGACTGGGGCAACATGGTCCCCTCGGAGAATATCGATCCGGATTTTATCCAGGTGTATGAGGGAAGCCGGACCTGGGACATTTCCTACTATGCTTCCACCAACGGACTCTTCCAGCAGTCATTGCTGAATAATGTCGTCTGCGACTGGTACGGGAAGCTTGAAATCGGGAAATGCTACCCTTGGGAGGGCGTGACTTATCTGAAGGATATCCGCTCCCTCCTCGGAGTTAAGGTGAGCGGGGAAGTCTCTCCCGGGAAGGCCGTCGTCAAGCTTGAAGCCTGGAAAGACGCCTCCTTCCTTCTCGGGGACGAGGTTGTGAAACTGAAAAAGGGAGAGACCCTTGTAAAGAAAATAAAACTTTGAAAATCAGGCTGTTTATGAAGAAAATCGTCTTGGCGTCAGTCTTTTGTCTTTTCTGCCTTTGCCTGTCCGGGCAGGAATATGTCACCCTCAGCGACCTTCCCTATGTGAGCGCGGGCGAAACCGACGCTTACCGGAAGGAAAGGTGCAAGCTGGATATCTGCTATCCTACCGGAGTCAAGGATTTCAAGACCGTTGTGTGGTATCACGGGGGAGGCCTTACAGGAGGGGAGAAACGTTTTCGGGAAGAGCTTATGAACCAAGGGTTTGCAGTTGTTGCGGTCAATTACCGCCTGTATGGGAAGGGTGCCCGGAATCCTGATTACACGGTCGATGCGGCCGAGTCCCTGGCCTGGGTGTTCCGGCATATCTCCGAATATGGCGGGAATCCCGGTAAAATCTATGTCGCAGGACATTCCGCCGGAGCATACCTGATTCTGATGCTCGCCCTGGACAAATCCTGGCTGGGCGCCTTTGGCATTGACGCCGATTCTGTCAGATGGTATTTCCCCATAGGGGGACAGACCACCACCCACTGCACGATCCGCGAGGAAATGGGCCTGCCGATGTTCGAGGAGATACCGATAATCGACCGGTATGCGCCTCTCAACAACGTCAGGAAGCTGGGAACCAGGCTGACGCTTATTACGGCGGACCCGAAGATGGAGCTTCTGGCCCGGTATGAGGAAAACCTTTATCTGAAAGCAATCCTTGAGGGTGTGGGGAATGATGAGATTCCCCTGTACAGGATGGAGGGATACGACCATGTCGAGGCCGCGCATCCCGCCTGCATGCTCATCAGCAGGCTGGTAAACGCCGACGAATAGCTTTTATACGAGTCTCCCTGGGACGGTGTTGTGGGCGAAAGCTTCGGCCGCATGGCATCTGCATTCCAGGCCTCGGAAAAGCTCCATCGGACCGTGCTCGTCCCGCATCGTTTCCTCAAGATGCTGGCTCTCGTGGCAGAAACAGGCCTTGTGCTTCTGCTCCCTTACCGAGGTGATGTCCACCCAGTCGGTGGGATGGAACAGCTGTGACTGGACGCCCGTAATCACTTCATAGAAATACAGTTCGAAGCAGTGGTCCAGCCGTCTCCAGGCATCGTTGACGAGGATGCCGCAGGCGGCGTGGTCCCTGTGGCCGTCTATGGGCCAGTGGGTGAGCACCACGTCGGGTTTTTCCTTCAGGAGCAGTTCCCTGACATCAGCCCTTGTCTTTTCGTTTACGACCGTGGCCCCGTCTTCCTGGTCCAGGAAAATATACCTTGCCCCCATGACGGCGCAGGCCTCTATGGCTTCCTGTGTGCGAGTCTGCGCAGCCACCTTGCGGTCTGGGAAACTGACAGAAGCCTGTCCTCTTGTCAGATAGACGCAGGCCACGTCGTGCCCGGCCTTGGCGAGAAGACAGATTGTCCCTCCCGCACCCGTCTCAGGGTCGTCCGGATGGGCCCCGAACACCAGGATTTTCCGTTTGTCTTTCTTGTCTTTGGCGATTGCGGGGATTCCTCCCAGAATCGTCATCGCTGCGCCGCAGAAGCCGGTCTTTATCATTTCCCGTCTGTTCATGGTAGAATGGAATTTGGTTTGTCAATATACCAAAATTTTCACTTTCAACCAATTTTAAGTAAATTCGCGAAGTATGGACGAGTTTGAGAAACAATTGCTGCGAAAGGGCGTGAAGCCCACCGCAAACAGAATCCTGGTGTTCCGCTGCCTTGCCGGAGCCGGGCAGCCGCTTTGCCTTGCAGACTTTGAGACAGAGCTTGAAACAGTTGACAAATCGAGCATTTTCAGGGTTCTGAGCCTTTTTTTGGAGCATGATATCGTCCATGCCGTGGAAGATGGCAGCGGCAGCCTCAAATATGAGCTCTGCCACTCCGGGGAGGGGCATCCGGCCTTCGACGGCCATGTGCATTTCTACTGCGAGAACTGCCATAAAACCTTCTGTTTCGAGGATATCCCCATTCCTCCCGTCTCCGTGCCCGACGGATATCACGCTCATTTCGTGAACTATATGATAAACGGGCTGTGCCCGTCCTGCAGCGGCCGTCACGAATGAGACATTTCTATCTTCTCCTTGCCCTCTGCCTTTGCCTCGCTTCCTGCCGCGGAGGCGGCAAATCTGCGCCTGCTGCCTTGGAGACCCCTCGTCCAGTCCCTGTGGACACGGCCTCTTTTTTCTCGGTTTCCCCCTTGCCGGATTCTGTTTTTACCCTTATGCAGGGCCGCTCCTTCAACGACCGCTGCCCAGTCTCAAGGGAAGACCTCCGCTACCTCACAATCCTTCATAAAGACCTGAAAGGGAGGACCCTGAAAGGGGAGATGGTGTGCAACGAACTTATCGCCGAAGACCTCAGGGTAATCTTCCTGGAACTGTACAAAGCGGGGTATCCCATCGAAAAGGTTTCTCTCATAGATAATTACGGAGCCGACGACGAGGCGTCGATGCGGGATGACAACTCTTCCTGCTTCAACAGCCGGACAATCAGGGGCACTTCCCTCATTTCCAAACATTCCCTCGGCCTTGCCGTCGATATAAATCCCTTTTACAATCCTTCCCTCAAGCATGGCAACGTCCGTCCCGAGGGGGCTGAAGCCTACACCGACAGAAACTCCGACTTCCCGTATAAGATAGTCCGCGGCGATCCTTGTCACAAGGCATTCACTTCCAGAGGTTTCATCTGGGGAGGCGGCTGGGCGAGTTCCAAAGACTGGCAGCATTTCGAGAAGCCCTTGTCCAGATGATTTTAGCGAACAAGCATGTTATGAAAAAGATTTTCGCCCTTTTGCCGCTCCTTTCGCTGGTCCTTTCGTGCAGTGACGCCGGACGGACGGATGATTTCGCTGCATTGAACGAGCAGGCCGCCCGGGAGTATCTTGTCCCCGTGCCCTGGTCCTGATGAAATTCGCCGAAGTCCTTGAGTAGGCGGAAAAAACAAGAGGAAGGGTGCAGCCGCACATTCTTCTACAGCACAGTCTCCATGGATGTGTACTGGGGCTTCATGCCGACCCCGTCGTAGAATGAGCGTGCAGCGGAGTTTCCTTCCCAGACGTGAAGGGTTATGTTGTGGCAGCCTTTTTCTCTTGCGAAACTTTCGGCGTGGCGGTACAGGGCCTTTGCGATGCCTTTCCCCCGGCGGGACGGGCTGACGCAGAGGTCGTCAATGTAAAGGGTCTTGATGGGATTGAGGCTTCCGCTGTTTGCGTTCTGCCGGAGTTCGCAGAAAATGTAGCCCGCGACCCCGGATTCGTCTTCGTACACAAATACCGGAGAGGACGGGTTCCCGAAGATTGCAAGGAGCTCGGAGTCATTGTATTTTTTCCCTTCCTTGCGGAAGAGGTCGGGCCGGATTTCGTGGTGAACGCGCAGCACTTCCCTCAGGAGGCTGTTCACGGCCTCCAGGTCGGAAGGTTTCGCAGGTCGAATTTTGCTTTCCATTTGAAATTGAATTTTAAAAATTTATAAAAATAATGGGACAGGGATGCTATTTCCAATCACTACAAATAGTTAAATTGGCCCCCGAGGGTTGCGTTTTTCCGGCGTTGGAGTTAAATTCGCGGGATTAAAAATGCGGATATGAAAGAAATCTATCTTGCGGGGGGATGTTTTTGGGGCACCGAGCATTATCTGAAACAAATAAGGGGAGTGGAGTCCACCGCCACCGGTTATGCCAACGGAAGGACGGAGAATCCGACTTATAAGGAGGTTTATACCGACACCACCGGCTATGCCGAGACGGTGAAGGTGACCTACGACCCTGAAGTGCTGCCCCTCGACTTTCTCATACGTTTGTATTTCAAGGCGATAGACCCTTTGAGCCTGAACCGTCAGGGGGAAGATTCCGGCACCAGGTACCGCACAGGCGTATGGTATGCCGACCCTTCCGACCGTCCTGTCATAGAAAAGGTTTTCGCCGAGGTGGAAGAGTTCTGCGGGGCTCCGCTCGCCGTGGAACTCGGCCCCATAGAGAACTTCCACGCTGCTGAAGAATATCATCAGGACTACCTTGACAAAAACCCCTCCGGCTACTGCCACCTTCCAATCGTTCTCTTCGAGTATGCCAGAAGGGCGAACCGTCCTTCCGGAGAATCTGAATAATACGCCATGCCATGAACGAGTTTTTCCTTTCTCCCCGGATGAAGATGACCGACCTCGTGAACGAAAGGCCGGTGCTTCTCAATGTAATGATCCGCTGCGGAATACACATGGGATTCGGGGATGATTCCGTTCAGGATTGCTGCTCCCGTCAGGGAAAGGATGCTGCGGCATTCCTCACGATTTGCAAGTTTTACCTGTTTGACGGGTTCACTCCATCGGACACGGAAATCCATAGCCTGAACATCTCAGACATCACATCCTTCCTCCGGGATTCCCACGAATCCTACAAGAATGAATGGCTCCCGAGGATTGATTCGATGATTTCTAATATCCTCAAGGGCCGTCCCAAGTCGCAGGTAGATGTGATTTCCAAGTTTTTCAACAAGTTCCGGGACGAACTGCGCCTGCATTTCGAGCTGGAAGAGAGGAACTTTTTCCCTCTTCTCGACGACCTCGAAAGGAAGGGGAAGGGGTCCGTGAAGGTTTTTCACGAGGAACACACCGATATTGAGGAGAAGATTCAGGACCTTGCCAACCTGCTGGTGGGCTACATCCCATACGAAGACTGCGACCCCGATGCGGCCGGCCTTGTCTATAGCCTCTATTCCCTTAAAAAAGACCTCCTCATTCACACCAGGATAGAGGACTTCGTGATTCTGCCGATACTCAGGGGCGGCAGGGGCCCTTCCGGAAAGGAAGAACTTTCCCCGAGGGAAAAGGAAATCCTCGTTTGCGTCGCCAAGGGAATGCTGAACAAGGAGATAGCCTACCAGTACAATATCTCAATCTTCACCGTGATGTCCCACAGGAAGAACATTTCCGCCAAGACCGGAATCAAGTCTATAGCCGGCCTCACAGCCTATGCGATTCTGCAGGGGCTGATTGATATAGAGGAAATAAAATAGGGGAAAACCCTTACTTTATGTGTACCAGTTCGTAGTCCCTGGAGCCGTATCCGAGGTGCTGGGCCCAGTAGAGGATGCGGGTGCCGTGGCGGGAGATGATACGCTCCACGAGGTCGCGGTTGCCCGGGTCGGAACTCGTGAACACCATGTCCACGCAGGCCTGGTCGATGGCCACGGGGTCGAGGCTGGCAACGATGCCGACGTCCTTCATCTTCGGCTCGGCCGGATGGGAGTCGCAGTCGCAGTCCACGCTCAGCCTGTTCACTACGTTGATATACAAAATCTTGTCTCCGAAGTGATTCACGATTGCGCCGGCCGACTCCGCCATGGCGTCCTTGAACTCGTCGATGCCTGCAAGCTTCTCGTCGCTCCATGAATCGTTCTGCAGGGTTACG
>CAMOVV010000052.1 GCA_946627685.1 uncultured Bacteroidales bacterium | reverse complement strand
CTGCTCCCTTTATATTGACGGCCGCGCCCATGGTCCGGATGATCATGTGACTACCTGTCAGTTGTTTATGCGTCATTTCAAGGATGGAGCCACCATCACCGTGGAGCCTTGGAGAAGCGCCGCTTTTCCTGTTATAAAGGACCTTGTGGTGGACCGTGGAGCTTTCGACAAGATTCTCCAGGCCGGAGGATTTATTTCCGTCCGTACGGGTTCGGCCCAGGATGCCAACAACATCCTCATTCCTCATGACACTGCAGAAAAGAGCATGGACGCCGCAGCCTGCATTGGTTGCGGAGCGTGCGTGGCAACCTGCAAGAACGGTTCCGCTATGCTCTTCGTGGGCGCAAGGGTAAGTTCGCTCGCCCTTCTTCCCCAGGGTCGTCCCGAGGCAGCCGCCAGGGCTCTTGCCATGGTTGCAAAGATGGACGAGCTTGGTTTCGGTAACTGCACCAACACCCGCGCCTGTGAGATGGAATGCCCCAAGGGTATTTCCGTCGATCACATCGCCCGTCTCAACAGGGAATTCCTCAAGGCTGGATTCAGGAAATAAAGTCCTGAGAGTATTATAATTATCCCTGTCTTATCTGGTTTTGAAAGGATAAGGCAGGGATTTTTTATCAGTACAGGAAATTATTGAACGGCCACCTTCCTGCATGGATTTCGGCTACCATTTTATAGAGGTCGTTCCTCAGCTTTGTAAGATTGGTCTTCTCTTTTGCCGAAATGAATATGCAAGGAGTCTTTTCCTTTGCTATCCAGCTGTTTTTCAGCTCTTCCAGGGAAAGGTTGCTCTCATTTTTAGGAGTCAGCGAGAACTCGTCGTATTCTTCGTAGGTATATGCGTCGATTTTGTTGAATACCACATATACCGGTTTGTTTCCGGCCCCTATCTCTTTCAGTGTCCGTTCCACGACCGCCATCTGCTCTTCAAATCCAGGATGTGAAATATCCACTACATGAACGAGTATGTCTGCTTCCCTCACCTCGTCCAGGGTGCTTTTGAAGGCTTCTATGAGCTGGGTGGGAAGTTTCCTTATAAAACCTACAGTGTCGCTCAGGAGGAAGGGTACGTTTTCTATGACCACTTTCCTCACCGTCGTGTCCAGAGTCGCGAACAGCTTGTTTTCTGCGAATACGTCGGATTTTGAAAGAAGGTTCATGATGGTACTTTTCCCGACGTTGGTGTATCCGACGAGGGATATCCTCACCAGGCTTCCCCTGTTGCTCCTTTGGGTAGCCATCTGCCTGTCCACCTTCTTCAGCTGGTCTTTTAGCCTGGTAATCCTTTCTTTCACTATACGCCTGTCGGCCTCAATCTGGGTTTCACCCATACCTCCCCTGGTTCCTCTGCCTCCCCTTTGCCTTTCAAGGTGGGTCCACATTCCTGCAAGCCTCGGCAGCATGTAATTGTACCTTGCAAGTTCTACCTGCATTTTTGCGTACGAGGTTTTGGCCCTTTGCGCAAAAATCTCCAGAATAAGGCTTGTACGGTCGATAACCGCGCATGACTTTATCTCCTTCTCGATGTTCCTTTGCTGGATGCCGGAGAGTTCGTCATCGAAGATTACATAGTTTATTTCGTTTTCCTCGCAGTATTCGGCGATTTCCTTGAGTTTTCCAGACCTTACGTATGTTGAGGATAGGGGCCTGTCAAGCCGTTGCGTGAATTTCCTGTCCCCTGTCACGCCGGCCGTAATAGCCAGAAATTCAAGTTCGTCAAGGTATTCCACGACCTTTGCGTCGCTTTCACCCTGTCTTATCACTCCTACAAAGACTGCTTTCTCTATTTTATTTTCTTCCATTTCATTTAAAAAAAGGCCATCCGGTTGGGGACGGCCTTGTGTAGGATTAAAGCAGATCGTTCTACCTCAACTGGAATATAACCGGGAAGGTGTACGTTACCTTTACGGCGCGGTCCCTCTGTCTTCCGGGTTTCCACTTGGGAGACATTGAAACGACCCTTACAGCTTCTTTGTCAAGCGCAGAATCCACTCCACGGAGAACTTTCACGTTGGATACGGATCCGTCGGGGTTGACGGTAAACTGGAGGGTAACCCTTCCCTGCACGCCGTTTTCCTTCGCGATTTCAGGATAAACGAGGTGCTGGTTCACCCATTTGCTGAATTCGTTGGCATCTCCTCCGTTGAAGGAAGGCTTTTCCTCTACCAGCTGGAAAGGAATGGCCTCTTCCTCCACCTGCTCTTCTTCGGGAGCCTGCTCCACGTAGTCCATGATTTCAACACCCATGTTGGCGTCATCTTCAAGGTTGAGGATATTGTCCTCCACTTTGATATCGTCGTCCACGATGTCAATCTGGTCGGAAAGAACGGGAATCTTCGGAGCTTCCGGGGGCGGCGGGGGAGTTTCCTGGGTAATGGGAACCATCTCTTCGATGTCTACGACCGCCTGTTCATCTGCAAACGCATCGTTCTTGCTATCTTTTGTCTGGTACTCAAATGCACCATAGACAGCCAGCAGGGCAAGTACCATACCGATTTCAGTGAAGAGAAGTCTCTTGTTTTCGAGACTGGCTTTTAACGATTTCTTTACTTCCATTTGAGTATTTGTTATACTTCGGTTTGCGGTGTAAAGTTATAAATAATTATTGTCATTTCAAATCTTATCGTTTCTTTTTTGTAGTTTTGCACAAAGTTTTCAACAATGGTAAGGTATTTTTCAGAGGATACAAAGTTCAATTATAAAGGCCGCAGACTTACTTCAAAGTGGCTTTTTTCCGTCGCTTCGGCCGAAGGCAAATCCATAGGGGACATTAACGTGATTTTTTGTTCCGACCCTTATCTTCTTGAAATCAACCGAAAATATCTCGGTCACGACTATTATACCGATATTATTACTTTCGACTATTGCGAAGGGGAAGTTCTTTCCGGAGACCTTTTCATCAGCATAGATACCGTCCGCGACAACGCTTCCTTTTTCAATACTCTTTTCGAGGACGAACTTCACAGGGTGATTGTCCATGGTGTTCTTCACCTCATCGGGTATGACGACCATTCCGATAACGAGAAGACGGTGATGAGATCCAAGGAAGACAGGTATCTTTCTTTGTTGTCTTCCATTTCCTGATATTATGGAAAACCGCTACGATGTCATTGTAGTTGGCGGAGGCCATGCCGGTTGCGAGGCAGCCATGGCTGCTGCCAACATGGGTTCATCTGTTCTTCTTATATCTCCGGATATGCTCGGATTTGCCAGAATGTCATGCAATCCCGCGGTGGGAGGTATTGCTAAAGGTCAGATTGTCAGAGAAATAGATGCTCTCGGCGGTTATATGGGCATTGTTACCGATGCCTCTACCTTGCAGTTCCGTATGCTGAATAAGTCCAAGGGACCTGCCATGTGGAGTCCGAGGGCGCAGTGTGATAAAACAGCCTTTTCGATGAATTGGAGAAAAATCCTCGAAAAGTGTTCAAAATTAGATATTTACGCCGATTTTGCAAAAGAACTTCTCTTTGAGAATTTAAAAATCGCCGGAGTCCGTACTGTTACAGGCGCAATTTTTCATTCTCAGACAGTTATCCTCACTGTCGGTACCTTCCTCGAAGGGATGCTTTTCATCGGAAGGAATTCTTTTGAGGGCGGAAGGATAGGCGAACCTTCTTCTCATGGGATAACTTCCCAGCTCAAGTCTTTCGGAATTTCTTCCGACAGGATGAAAACCGGTACCCCTCCGCGAATCGACATTTCCTCCGTTGACACCGCATCTCTTCCCATTCAGCTCGGAGATGATTCTCCGGAGAAGTTTTCCTTCCTCCCATACCTTTCGCCGGTTCAGGACGGCTCTCCTCAAATGTCGTGTTATGTTTTGCACACCAATGAAAAGGTCCACGATATCCTGAGCAGCGGTTTTGACGAGTCTCCTTTGTTTACCGGCATGATTCATGGCAAGGGACCTCGTTACTGCCCCAGCATTGAAGACAAGCTCCGGGTGTTCCCGGATAAGGATTCGCATCAGCTTTTCCTTGAGCCGGAGGGCCGCGACACGGCTGAATACTATCTCCAGGGCTTTTCTTCTTCCCTGCCTTTGCAGACCCAGCTTGATGCGTTGCACTCTATAGAAGGCCTTGAGTCTGCGAGGATTTTCAAGCCTGCCTATGCCGTCGAATACGATTATTTCGATCCTTCCCAGTTATACAATACTCTCGAGTCCAGGTGTATTGAAAACCTCTTCCTGGCCGGCCAGATTAACGGTACTACCGGTTATGAAGAAGCTGCGGCCCAGGGACTGATTGCTGGTATCAATGCTGCTTTGAAAGTCGCCGGAAAGGAGCCATTCGTTCTCAGGAGGGATGAGGCTTATATTGGGGTTTTGATAGATGACCTTATTACGAAGAGTGTTGACGAGCCCTACCGGATGTTTACTTCCAGGGCAGAGTACAGGATTCTTCTCCGACAGGACAATGCCGATGCCAGGCTGACAGAAAAAGCCCATCGTATCGGTCTGGCTGATGATTTCAGGTACTCCTATACGATGAAGAAGTATGAGGATATAGGTAATCTTTCCAAACTCTGCCAGTCCGTAAAGCTCAGGTCGGAGGCTATAAATCCTGTTTTGGAAGCGAAGGATTCATCTCCTGTTTCGGAGTCCAAGACGATTGCTGACATTATTTCCCGCCCCAATGTATTCCTTGAGGATGTGGTGAATATTGTTCCACGTGGAACATTCGAGAAGTATTCTCTGGATTTTTCCTTGCCGGAAGAGTTTAGGATTGGACATGAATACTTCGCTATAAGTGATAGTTTTGGTGATGATTTCCGTCTGACAAGTGAGAAATATCGTCAGGAAATTCTCTCATCTACAGATATTTCCATTAAATATAGCGGTTATATAGAAAGGGAAAGGGCTATTGCTGACAAAATTTCCCGTCTTGAAAATGTCCGTATTCCACGGGGTTTTGATTTTGATTCCCTTAGCGGGCTTACTATAGAATGTCGCCAGAAACTCAAAAAATATCACCCTGAGACTATCGCCCAGGCTTCAAGAATTTCCGGCGTGTCTCCTGCCGATATCTCGGTTCTCCTTGTATATTTTGGGAGATAAATGTTCCACGTGGAACATTTTTAAAGAATTTTCAGAGCGTCTTTGATTATATCCTCCACCGAGGCTCCCGGATTCTTTGCCAGAATCGCGTTTACAGCCTTGTGTACATTCGGTTTTGAGAAGCCGAGAAGGACAAGAGCCGTCCCTGCCTGCTCCGCGTTATCGTTAGCTCCGGAGACAGGAAGGCTTCCGGAGACGCTGCCTTCACCTTTGACAATTTTGTCTTTCAGCTCCAGAATCACGCGCTGAGCGCTCTTTGCCCCGATACCTTTGACGCTTTTTATCTTCGCTATATTCTCCGACAATATCGCGTCCTGAATCTCCTCGGTGCTCATTGCGGAAAGCATCATCCTGGCGGAACCGACACCTATGCCGGAGACGCTGATAAGAAGACGGAAAATCTGTCTTTCATCTTTGGTAGCGAAGCCGAAAAACTCCTCGTCATCCTCCCTTAAATGATGATGGATATAGACTTTCGCCTCTTTGAGGTCTTTTATTGCCTCATAGGTCTGCAGGGAGATAAGCATGCTGTACCCTACGCCTCCGCAGTCAATGACCACCTCTGTCGGATTGATTTCCGCAACGGAACCTTTGATGTAATCTATCATGAGCTATATCTTTTTAACCTGAAAAACCCTTGCGTTTTTCTTTATGCAATGATACCCAAAAATAATGGAAATTTCACTCTTTTAACTGACTAATTGTTAAATTTGCATTTTGTGGTAATACCTCATTGACGCAAAAATCCTTGTTTTAGATGCGTGTAGAAGAAATAAGAGAACTCTTTCCCGGACTTGGGCAGACCGTTTACGGCCGCCCGCTTGTGTATTTCGACAACGCGGCGACAGCGATGCGTCCGGTCAGCGTTCTCGAAAAATGGAGGGAACTGTCTTCTTTCCATAATTCCAACATCCACCGGGCCGTGCATAAACTTGCTGCCGATGCGACGCAGGAATATGAAAAGACGAGGGATTTCGTAAAAGAGTATATAAATGCCGGCGGCAGGGAAGAAGTAATTTTCACTTCCGGCACCACCGCGGCCATTAACCTTGTTGCCTTTTGTTTTGGAGAAGCTTTTGTAAATCAAGGAGATGAGATAATTGTCAGCGAAGAGGAACATCACTCCAATATAGTTCCCTGGCAGATGATGTGCTCCCGCAAAGGGGCCGTTCTGAAGGTGCTTCCCGTAACCGACGACGGTCACCTTGACATTTCCGCCCTCGGAGGTTTGCTTACCCCCAGGACAAAGCTTTTGGCTGTCACCCAGATATCCAATACCCTCGGCATAAAAAATCCCATTAAGGAGATAGTAAATATTTGTCATTCAAATAATTGCTATGTTCTTGCCGATGGAGCCCAGGGCATTGTCCATGAAGGGATGGACGTCCGGGCCGACGATGTTGATTTCTACGTTTTTTCCGGGCACAAAATTTACGGGCGACCGGAACGGGGGTGCTGTACGGCAAGAAGGAACTTCTCGACAGGATGCCTCCCTATATGGGCGGAGGCGAGATGATAGAGACGGTAAGATTCTCCGGGACTACCTATGCTCCCCTTCCGGGTAAATTCGAGGCCGGGACCCAGAACATAAACGGTACGCCGACGCTTGTCCCTGCCCTTGAACTGGCTTCAATGATGAATGACAAAGAGTTGAGAGAGTATGGAGCCGCGGTGCAGGACTATCTCCTGCACGAGCTGTCTTCCCGGCCGGAAATAAGGCTTTTCGGGGTTCCACGTGGAACAGATGAAAAGGTCCCGCTATTCTCTTTTACCGTGGAAGGTGTTCATCATGAGGATATTGCCCTTATTCTTGACAAGATGGGAATAGCAGTCCGCTCCGGGCAGATGTGCGCGGAACCTCTTATGGACAGGTTCGGTGTCACAGGAATGCTCAGGGCATCGCTTGCCCCGTATAACACGATGGAAGAGGCGGAGTATTTTGTAAAATCGCTTGATAAAGCCATAAAAATGTTGTCTTAAGTGATGGAAGAGAGTTTACAGCAGGCCAAACAGCGGGTCGTCGAGGATTTTTCCCTCTACGATGAATGGTTGGATAAATACGAGTATCTCATTGAGTTGGGAAAGAATCTGAACGCCTATCCGGAGAGTTCAAAGGTTGACGAAAAACTCATCAAGGGATGCCAGTCCAGGGTCTGGCTGGATTATGAAATCAGGGACGGGAGGATTTGGTTCACCGCTGACAGCGATGCAATCATAACGAAAGGTATAATCTCCCTTCTCATAAGCGTTTATTCCGGGAGGACCCCGGAGGAAATCGCTTCCGACGATTTTGGTTTCATAGAAGAGATCGGCCTGAAGGAGAATCTTTCCCCGACCCGGGCGGGAGGTCTAGATCGGAA
>CAMOVV010000051.1 GCA_946627685.1 uncultured Bacteroidales bacterium | reverse complement strand
GCGGTCCCCGAAGGACTTTCTTTCTCCGAAGGGCTTGCGGTCGGAGAAGGACCTGTGTTCCCCGGCGGGCCTGCGGTCGTCGTAGCCGACCTTCTTTCTCGGCCTCAGTTTCCTTCCTTCCGAAGTGTAGTTGTTCGAGGAATTCTCATGTGCGACGTAATCGCTACGTCTGTCGCGGCTGTCTTTGCCGCCTTTGAAATTGTCTTCCATTTCTTTTGTGCCTTTGAGGCTTTTATATGGCTCACGCCATTATTGATAAAAAGTTTTCCGAATAGTTCTATTTCAGTTTGAAGATGTAGGTTATGGTGCCTTCCTGCATCGCAGGGGCGTCTATTGCTTCATTGAAATGCGTCTTCATTGCGGCAGCCCTGGCGGCAGCCCACAGCTTGTCGTCCGTCACGGTCGTGCCGTCTGCCCCTGGAACGGCCTTTTTCACGTTCCCGTAGTTGTCAACCCACACTTTCACCACCACGGTTCCGGACTTCTGCACGGGGTAGGAAGGCCTCGGGAGGGCTCCCAGCGTATTCCTGCCCTTCACCCTCGCGTTGGGTGTGCCGTCCGTCTTTCCGACCTTTGTGTTGCCGTCGCTCTGGCCGTCGCGGAAGTTTGCCGAGGCCTCCTCGGCCGAGTGGGGAGCCGTGTAGGAGCTGTCTTTTTTGCTCATGCCCGGGAACGCTGCCCTCGGGTCCAGCTCGGGCTCCTGTTTCGGAGCCGGGACCTCCACGTCGCCGAAATCGTCCGGCTTGGTCGCGGGGGTGGAGTTCCTTGTCGTATTGGCCGCGATGGGGGATTCCGACTTCTGGACCAGCTCGATCTGCCTGGTCGGGTCGGGGTCGTCTGCCATCGGCTGGCGGCCTTCTCTTTCTATGCGGACGGGAGCTTCCTCCTCCTGGAAATCAACCAGGAAGGACTGCTCCTCGGGCGGCGGATAAATATATTTCAAGCCGGAGAAGGCCAGGCACGAAGCGGAGACGGCCCAGATGAGGGCGGCAAGGGCCGCGCCGACGATTCTGGACGTGCGTTCGTTCTTCTGTCTGTCCCTCAGATACTGCTTCATGGCTTATTCCGGCTGCGTCGCCAGGATTACTTTGTAGTGGTTCCGTTTCGCTATGTTCATGACCCCGACGATTTCCTTGATGGGAACGCTCTCGTCGGAATAGATTGAGAAGGTGGGGTCTTCCTCGTTCTGCAGGGTGCTGATGAGCTCGTCTTCCACCATGGAGAAGGGCGTGGCCGTCTCGCTGCCGTTGATGTGGTAGGTGTAGCTGTCGTTCCCCCAGTCCTTTATGGATACGCTCACCGTGGGCTTCGCGCTCACCTGGCCGGTGCTCTTGGGAAGCAGGAGCTTCAGGGCGTTGGGATTCACGAGGGTTGAGGTGATGAGGAAGAATATGAGGAGAAGGAACACAAGGTCCGTCATCGACGTGCTGCCGATGTCGGAAATGACTTTCGTGGATCTCTTGAAGGCCATGGCTTACTGCTCGTTATCTTCGCCGGCCGGCTCGTGGAGAAGGTCCATGAAGTCGATGGTGGTGCTTTCCATCTTGAATACGATGTTGGAAATCTGGGCCGTGAGGAAGTTGTAGCCGAAGTAGGCCAGGATACCCACGACAAGACCTCCCACCGTGGTGATCATGGCGGTGTAGATACCGCTGGAGAGCAGGGAGATGTCGATGTTGTTGCCGGCGTTGGCCATGTTGAAGAAGGCCTGGACCATGCCGATGACGGTGCCGAGGAATCCGATCATGGGGGCTCCTCCCGCTATTGTGGCGAGGGTGGCGAGACCTTTCTCAAGACGGGCTACTTCCACGTTGCCGGTGTTCTCCACCGCGGTCTGGATGTCGGAAAGCGGCCTGCCGATGCGCTCGATTCCCTTTTCCACCAGGCGGGCGGAGGGGGAGTCGTACTTGCTGCAGAGGGTGAGGGCGCTCTTGGTCTTGCCCTCGAGGATGTAGTCCCTGATGTCCTTCATGAAATTGGGGTCGATGTTCTGGGCCTTGTGAATCATGTACCATTTCTTTCCGAAGATGTAGATGGCGATGATGGAAAGGAGAAGAAGGACTATCATGAGCCAGCCTCCCTTGGAGGCGATTTCGATGAGGGAGAAGGACTGTTCCACCTGGGTGGCTGCGGCGGCCTGGACCGTTTCGGCGGCTCCGGAGGAGAAAGTAGTGTCGATAGTTGTCTGTAACAAATTGAACAACATGGTATTGAATAATTATTTGATTATCGTTTCCCTTGTGTACCGCCATCACGCGGACACAATCATGCAAAGATAATCAAATTTTCCTAATAATTTACACCGCTGAGGAAAAGGGCCTTCCCCGGAACCGATTCTCCGGCCTGCCCGCGGCTGCCTCCTTCAAGGAGCCACGCCATGCTTTCCGCCGTCCTTTTCCCGCGTCCCACTTCCACCAGCGTTCCCACCACAGCCCTTACCATGTTACGGAGGAAGCGGTTGGCGGAGATCCTGAAATACAGATAGTCGCCTTCGGAGGCGGGGAATCCCATGAGTCTCACGTGGTCGGGAATGTACGGGGCCCAGAAGGCTTCCTTCACGGTGCAGACGGAGGTTTTCACGTCGCTTCCGGTCTTCTGGAAGCAGGAAAAATCGTGGGTGCCGGCAAGGAGGGCGGCTGCCTTGTTCATTTCCGTGATGTCCAGGGGATAGGTGCAGAGCCACGAATACCTGTCCATGAAGGGGTCCCGGCGGCGGTGGAGAAAATAGGTGTATTCCCTCAGGACGGCGTCGAACCTGGAGTGGAAATCGGGGTCTGCCGGAATCACTTCGTGGACCGTTATCGCGAGGGGCAGGATGGCATTTAATTTGTAGCCAAGTGCCGCGGCGTTCAGGTCGTTTCCTGCGGGGGCGTCGAAGTGGGCCGCGTAGCGGACCGCGTTCACGCCCGAGTCCGTCCTCCCTGCGCCGGTGACCTGCACCGGAGCCTTCAGGAGGGTCGTCAGGGCCGTCTGGAGACGTTCCTGCACGGTGTCGGCGCCGTTTTGAAGCTGCCAGCCGCAGAACGGCGAACCGTCGTAGGAGAGAATGACCTTGTAACGCATTTGCCAGGATTTGTTTGACTGCAAAAATACAAAAAGATTGATATTTTTATGGAGAGTACGAGCATCAAGGAACTGAACGACCGCATCCAGAGGGAGAGCGCGTTCGTCGATTTGCTTTCGATGGAGATGGGCAAGGTGATCGTGGGGCAGAAGCACCTGGTGGAGAACCTCATGATAGGTCTCCTGGCCAACGGACACATCCTGCTCGAGGGTGTCCCCGGTCTTGCCAAGACCTTGGCCATCAACACCCTGGCCCAGGCCGTGGATGCGAAATTCAGCAGGGTGCAGTTCACCCCCGACCTGCTTCCCGCCGACCTTACCGGCACCCTCATCTATTCCCAGAAGGACGGGGCCTTCGAGGTCCACAAGGGCCCGATTTTCGCCAATTTCGTCCTCGCCGATGAAATCAACCGTTCCCCGGCCAAGGTGCAGAGCGCCCTTCTCGAGGCCATGCAGGAAAGGCAGGTGACCATCGGAGAGCACACCTACAAGCTCCCCGAACCCTTCCTCGTGATGGCCACCCAGAACCCTATCGAGCAGGAAGGCACCTACCCTCTTCCCGAGGCCCAGGTGGACCGTTTCATGCTCAAGGTGGTCGTCGGCTATCCCGGAAAGGAGGAGGAGAAACAGATAATAAGGATGAACAATTCGGGAGTCTTCCCCAAGGCTTCCGCCGTCGTGAAGCCGGAAGATATCGTAAGGGCAAGGGAAGTGGTCCGCGAGGTGTATATGGACGAGAAGATAGAAAGATACATCGTTGACATCGTCTATGCCACGAGGACTCCCGGCGACTACGGCCTTTCTTCCCTCAAGGACATGATTTCCTACGGGGCATCCCCCCGCGCCAGCATATCCCTATCCCTGGCATCCAAGGCCTACGCTTTCATAAAGAGAAGGGGCTATGTGATTCCGGAGGACGTGCGGGCCGTCTGCAACGAAGTCCTGCGGCACCGTATCGGCCTCACCTACGAGGCTGAAGCCGAAAATCTCCGCACCGAGGCGATAATCGAAGACGTGATAAATGCCGTAGCCGTTCCTTAACAGGTCATGGGACAGACGAGGACTCCTTCGGATCTCCTCAGGAAGGTCCGCAAGATTGAAATCAGGACGAAGGCTCTGTCTCACCAGATCTTCGCCGGGGAGTACCATTCCGCCTTCAAAGGACGGGGCATGGCTTTCAGCGAGGTGAGGGAATACCGCTACGGAGACGACGTGAGGAACATGGACTGGAATGTAACCGCCAGGCTCAGGGCTCCTTACGTGAAAGTCTTCGAAGAGGAGAGGGAACTCACCGTGGTCCTTCTCGTGGACGTGAGCCGAAGCGGCCTTTTCGGGACCCGCGGCACCACCAAGAGGGAGATGATAGCCGAAATTGCGGCCGTCCTGTCATTTTCCGCCATCATCAACAACGACAAGGTGGGAGCCCTCTTCTTCAGCGACAAGGTGGAGCAGTTCATCCCTCCGAAAAAAGGCAGGAGCCATCTTCTGAGGATAATAAGGGAGATGCTCGAGTTCGACCCTTCCTCTTCAGGGACCGATATCGGCGGGGCTCTCGGGTTCCTGTCCAACGCCATTAAAAGAAGGTGTACGGCCTTCCTTCTGTCTGACATGCTGGATGTGGACGAAGACGGGAATCCCCGCTACGAGGATGCCGTCAAGGTGGCCGCCGGCCGTCACGACCTCTCTGTCATAAGGGTTTACGACCCCAGGGAGAGGACCCTTCCCGACGTGGGGCTTGTCCATGTGAAGGATTCCGAGACGGGCCGCTCGGCCTGGATAGACACTTCCCGCAGGAAGATGCGCGCCGCTTACGGAAAGTGGTACGCCCGGTCCGAAGCGGAACTTTCTTCCCTTCTGGCCAGATACAGGATTGACAGCGTGGCCATTTCCACGGCGGATGATTATGTGAAAGGCCTGAAAGGATTTTTTGACAGGAGATAATCTATGGGATTCTTCAGAAAGATATTGACGGTTGCGGCTGTCCTTCTTGCAGGGACCGGGGCCTTTGCGCAGGGCGGCGGGGTGAAAGAGGTTGAGGGGTCTTTCCTGAGGCCTCTCCAAAAAAGGGACACGGCCCTCATCGCCGATCAGTTCATCTACGGATTTACCTTGAAAAACGTCGCCGAAGGCACGGGATTCATGCTTCCCGACCTCTCCAAGGGAATCAGGGACAGCGTGGATGTCGTTTCCCCGTGGATGGTGGATACTGTGAAGACGATAAAGGCGGGGAAGAAATCCAGGCTGTACGAGATAGAGGCTGGATTTGTCGTAACCGCCTTTGACGAAGGAGATTTCGACCTTCCTCCCCTTGCCGTCCGAAGGACCCTCCCCGGAGACCTTGTCGATACCCTTGTCTTCAATCCCCAGACCCTTTCCGTGAAGGGATTCCAGATAGACACCACCACATACAGGATTCACGACCTCAAAGGCCAGATTCGCTACCCCCTCACTTTCAAGGAAATCCTTCCCTGGCTGCTGGCTTTCTACGCGGTCGCGATACTTGTCATCCTCGCGGTCTGCCTCATCATGATGAGAAAGAAGGCGTCGGAAGGCCCCGTTTCACGGGAGCCGGCCCATATCGTGGCCCTCAGGAAACTTGACAAATATCGCGGGAACCGCCTCTGGGCCCCCGACAAACAGAAATCTTTCTATTCCGGCATCACCGACATACTCCGGGAATATATCGTGGCGAGGTTCGGTGTGGATGCCGTGGAAATGACTACGGCCGAGATTTTCTCCGCCCTGGAGAAGGCCGGGGAGCCGGATGCGTCCCTCAGGGATGAAGCCAGGGCCCTGTTCGAGAGGGCCGACCTTGTCAAATTTGCAAAATACGTGGCGGACGACGGGGACAATGCCTCCGCCCTGCCCGTCGCGGTGCGTTTCGTGACGTCCACGTACAGGACGGAAGAGGCCGGGGAGGAGCCTGAAAATGTTCTTTGAGTATCCTGAACTCCTGTGGCTTCTTGCCTTGCCGGTCCTTCTTGTCGGACACTACCTGTACCTTGAACTGATGGAAAGGAAGCCCCATCTGCGGGTTCCTTCCCTGATTCCCTGGGTCAAGACGGGAGGCGGGGCCGTTTCGTGGCTTAGGCACCTTCCTTTCATCCTGCGGACGGCCGCCCTCTGCCTCCTCATAGTCGCCATGGCCCGGCCCCGGTCCTCTTCCAAGATGGAAAAGGTTGATTCGGAGGGAATTGACATCATGTTCGTCATGGACGTCTCCACTTCCATGCTGGCGAGGGATTTCACCCCCGACAGGATAAACGCCGCCAAGGACATAGCCATAAGGTTCATGGCCCAGAGACCTTCCGACAGGATGGGAATCGTGGTTTTTGCGGGTGAAAGCTACACCCAGTGCCCCCTTACGACCGACAGGGCCACCCTCATAAACCTCATGAAGGAGATTCAGACCGGCCTTATCGACGACGGCACGGCCATAGGAAACGGTCTTGCCACAGCGGTTGCGAGACTCAAAGACTCTGATGCTAAAAGCCGGGTGGTCATCCTCCTCACTGACGGAGACAACAATATGGGAGAGGTCGCCCCCGAAACTGCGGCCGACATCGCCAAGACCTATGGCATAAGGACTTACACAATCGGCGTGGGCGCCAACGGCACGGCTCCCTACCCTGTGGTCACGCCCTGGGGGGTGGAGATGCAGAACGTTCCCGTGAAAATTGACGAGGACCTTCTCAAAAGGATGGCCGCGACCACCGGAGGAAAGTATTTCCGCGCGACCGACAACACGTCCCTTTCGGAGATTTACAGCGAAATCAACAGCATGGAGAAAAACCGCGTGACCATAGACAGTTTCCCGGTTTACAAGGAGCTTTTCGGGGGCTTCGCCCTTGCGGCCCTTTTGCTCCTTCTTCTTGAGATGTTGTTCAGGCTTTTCATAATAAGGAGGTTGCCATGATAGTATTCGCACAGTACAAGTTCCTTTGGCTCCTTCTTGCGGCCCCTCTTTTCCTGGTGGCCTACGCCTTCGTCATGGCCCTCAGGCGCCGCCGCGCCGGTCGCTTCGCCGACCCCGCCTCCGCCTCCGCCCTGATGCCTTCATGGTCCGGGGCGAAGGGATGGATCCGCATGGTCCTCTTCACCCTCGCCTTCATGTTTTTCGCGATTGCCCTGGCAAGGCCCCAAATCGGAGCCAAGCTCAAGGAACACAAGGCCCGCGGCGCTGAAATCATGATTTGCCTGGACGTGTCCAACTCCATGCTGGCGAGGGATTACACCCCCGACCGTCTCGAAAGGGCCAAGCTGGCCATTTCACGGCTTTCCGACCGTCTCCAAGACGACAGGATAGGCCTGGTGATTTTCGCCGGCACTCCCTTCGTCCAGCTCCCCATTACCACGGATTACGTCTCCGCGAAGATGTTCCTGGGGGAGGTCTCCCCGCGTTCCATCCCCGTGCAGGGGACTGCCATCGGACAGGCCATCACCCTGGCTGCCAAGAGTTTCAGCCTTCAGAGCGAGAACAGCAGGGCGATAATCGTCATTACCGAC
>CAMOVV010000050.1 GCA_946627685.1 uncultured Bacteroidales bacterium | reverse complement strand
AAAGGTAATTGGTCTGAAAACAGACAAGTCGGATTGATAGATATTGAAATGATAGACCAATCTGTGTATTTAGCAGAGCCGATTCCCCTCACCCCGGAAATCCTGAAAAGAAACGGTTTTATACTAACAGAAGTTGGTGATAATGGGATTGCTACGCCGAGAAAGAACATCAACCGATACGAGAAGCATGAATGCAAGACAAAGTGGAGAGATATCATAATGTGGTACGACCGCATAACTAAGAAATGGTGCCTGCACGGAATAAACAACATTCAGTTGAACTATATCCACGAGCTTCAACTTGCCCTCCGTCTTTGTAGGATTGAAAAAGAAATCAAACTTTGAGAAACACAAGAACGAACCAAAACTATTTAAGATAATCAAACAACCTTAATTATTAATAATTATGTTCAAAAAAATCACACTCACACTCATTGCGCTCATTGCAGCCGCATCCATCTCAAACGCCCAGCATGTCAACGTAGCAAAGGCTTACGGCTATTCTCCACTCTTTGTTGAAGGCGTTGTCGGCGCCAATGCTGTCTACGATGCCAAGAAACTCACCAGCTTCACTCCCGGAGGCCAGATCGCCATCGGCTATCAGTTCCTCCCGCAGGTACTCATCAGAGGCTCCGTACAGCTCGGTTCGGCCAAGCCGCTCATGCTGAACGACGGCTGGTTCACGGAAAACACTTTCTTCCGCGCCGGAGTAGCTTTCGACATCGCCTGGGATATCATCAATACCATCGACGAAGATAACGTCAAGGACTTCTACCATATACAGCCCTACCTCAGGTTCCAAGAGATGTTCGGCATTGCCAAGGAAAAGAGCGTTGCCGCCTTCGTCGCCGGAGCGGGCCTCAGGAACACCTTCAAACTCTCCGATAAACTGGACGCCGTGCTTGACCTGAACGCCGTCCTGTCACGCGAAAGGAACTGGCATGAATCCGCCGGATACTTCATATTCGTTTACGCCGGAGCCGGTATAGCATACAAATTCTAATTAACTGAGACAATGCCCGCAACAGACGTTGCGGGCAAGTTTCTGTTACAAAAAAAGACTTATGAAAAGAATTCTTTTAATTCTGATTACTGCTGTCCTTTGCTTTGCTACAACAGGATGTACAAAAAACGACCCGGAACAATTCTCTTTAATTGGAGAATGGAACATCGTATCGATAATAAATGTAAGTTCTTATGGCATAGTAGAAAGATACCAAGAGGTTTCTACAAACTATTATCGAATCAAATTCGAACCAGACGGATATTTCATTAAAACAGCAGAGCCAAATCAAATATCTCCCGGAATATATTCTCCCGGAATATATATTTACAACGATGCAACAAACACACTTCAATATAAATACGGAACAGATAAAGACTATATTAATGCCACTGTAAACCGAATATCAAATAAGGAAATAACAATAACTTCCTATTTTAATACAAAAGAAATTAAAATTCGACATTTAAAGAAATTATAACTATCCTTGGAAAAACGGACAAAAAGAATGAGGAATATCTACTATACGTAGAAATGTTTATAGCGCCCTTTGAAAAACGACTATAATAAACAGCACCACTCGATACTAATACCCTTTTCCCTATCGACAGTTTTTATTATATTTGCACAAATGGATAATATAAAAAACCATATCATTAAACTCCTGAATCAAAAGGGCGCATTTTGGTCCTACAACAACAGTGAGTCTTTTCCATCAGACGAAACCCTGATGGAAAAAGGACTTCTGTATCTTGAGTTTGAAGATATGCATATCCTGTTTGAACTGTATGGAATGAAAAAGTTGAAAAAATACTGGCGTGAAAACCTCGTTCCTCAGGGGAAATATTATTCCACAATAAACTGGTTGCTCGCCCTTTACTTTTTCAATATAAAAAACCCGGACTCTTATCTCAAACGTTATGGAAAACATTCTTGAAAAAGCGCTCACTCCAAACACATATATCCTGTTTGAAGAAGTTTCAAAACTCGAATGTATAAAAACCCTCGTTCTATGCGGAGGAACCGCACAAGCTCTTCAACAACAACACAGAATGAGCGAAGATCTTGATTTCGAAGTTATCGGAACCAGAAAAGACCGTCCGCAACTACAATCTGCGCAAATTGTAAAAGAAATTCAAGAAAAATTTCCAGGCGCCACATTTGAACCGATGGGAGACGACCATTTCCAAATGATGTTACCAGGGAATGTAAAACTGTCTTTCTTCCGTCCAGAGAATAACGTACCATCATATACCCCATCTTGGAAACATAACAACATTGAAACACCTTCTCTCCAAGAATTACTGGGAATGAAACTCTATGTCATAACACAAAGAATAGCCTTCAGGGATTACTATGACATATACTCCTTACTGAAAGAAGGATACAACCTCCATGACGGTATTAAATACGCTTGTGACTTTTCCAAACATACAATTCATTCAAAGGACATTCTCAACCGACTGATGTCTCCATCCTTATATCAGCGTGACGAAAACTTCCTACTCATGAACCCCATTTATGATATAGACAACAAAGATATTAGGGATTTTATAAAGACTAAAATGCAGGAAGAACTGTCAAAAACAGATGTCAAAGATAAAATTCTCAAGAACTTTCAAATCCATACACTGACAGACAGCCAAAATTTAGTTCGACAGAATTATCAAAAATTCAAAAAAGCAGAAGCATCCAAACAACAAAAAAATCATAAGCAAGGCAAATAAATAGTCAAATGGAAAGTTAGTATAGGGAAGTAAGTTCTCATCTGGAAGCTAACTTCCCTTTCGTTCAATCTTCTAAGATTGTTTTTTAAAAGAATTTCAATCTTCCAAGATTGTTTTGTATATAAATCCTTAAAGGGGGCTGACAGGATATCCCGTCAGCCCCCTTTTTCGTCGTAAACAAACAAAACTCAGGTATACAAAACTTTCTCCATATAACAGTCCAGGAACTCCTGCGTAACACCATGAAGGTTCCTGTGCGTACAGATATAATAAAGCTCCTCGACAGCAGAATAAGCGAAGTACCGGGCATCAAGGCAGTGGAACTGCGGACGGTTGATCTTCTCGACAACCATATCCCTGTCATCATCCGGAGCGACGATAACATACCTCGTCCGGAAATCCGGCAACATGTCATAAAGCCCCTTCATCCGCGTCAGACCTGACGTAACCCCTGTAGTGTGCTCCACCTCCATCACAGCAGGCATGAAGCGCCCGTTCTGGAACCAGATGCAATCAATAAGCTTGGCCTCCGACTCCGCACGGAAACGGGAAACGACATTCTCGTCATCCGTCAGGGAGGATATGATATTCGGCTGATTCACGAGAGGCTGGCCCTTATACTGGATGCCCATGTCGTTCTGCGCAATCCATGTGCGGTATCCAAGCTGCAAGCCGATAATGTAAAGGGCAATCTGGATCTGCGTATGACGGCGCACCACCTCGATATCCAGAGGTCCGTTCGTCGTCAGCGACTCCGGCACGAGGATATCATCATAAACAACCTGCTTTGAAGGAATCTCGGAAATAGCCATATTCTGCACTTCCTTTTCGGAAAGCACCCCGTTCTCATGAGGATTGTCCGGAGTCCAGATAAGATGCTTGTGCCCGTGCTCTATCGAGGTCTGTCCGCCCTTATCCACTATACGGCCCGGATAGCAGAAATAGAACTCCGGCGTATGGGCCACAAGGGACTCAAGGACAGACCGCGTGTTATATGAACCCGCGAAGAGACGGTCAACGTTTATCGGCTCGTTCTCGGAAATGGCGTTGGCAAGCCGCCAGAGCATCTCAGAGGATATGGTCTCGTTCTTCGCCGTATGGAAGCTCTCGCCCTTATTAGGGTTCCATCTCCTTATGACAATCGGCCCATCCGGCTCCGTCACATCGATGATACGGATACGGCCCGGCGTCTTGCTATTGACGTAGTTGTATTCCCTGTTCCTGGAAAGGCAGGAAATGGCTTTCACAAGATTGTGCGCTGTAATTCTCATTGCTCCACGTTAAAGAAATCCTTTATGGTCCGGGCTATGCCGCTGGCAAGCAAGAACGGGACGCCGTTCCCGACGGTCTTGAACTTATCGGAAAGCGACATATCCGGAGGAAGGACGAACTCCGCCGGCAACGACTGCAGGGCAAGAGCCTCCGCCACTGACAGTCTCCTTGCAAGATACGGATGCAGATGCACCTCGTTATTACCATAGGCTACGGTCGGCGAGTAGCGCCAACGATGAAGGCGCTTGTAACTCTTCCTTGAGTCGTCCCCTTCCTGAACCGTCTCCATCCGCGCAAGGCCAGCCTTCGGAGTGAAAAAATCCTCCGCATTGGGGAGGTGCTGCACGTCGTTCCGCTCGAACCAATGCTGTACCGTCAACTCCTCCGGGATACCCGTCGGAGCCGGGCGGTCGCTCCCGACACCGAACTCCTCAGCGGAAGGCCACGGACGCCCCTTCACGTCGTTCAGGTCGTAAAGGGTATGACTCTTCCAGTCGAAACTGTCGATGTCAAGATGAAGCTGACGGGCGACGCTCTTCCGGACCCCGAAAAGCAAAATCCTGTCACGATCCTGCGGGGCGCCGAACTCAAGGGCGTTACAGAGACGGTCGGTCAGAAGATAATGCTGCGCCAGCGACTCCTTCAGTTCGTTGTAATAAGCACGATGCTTCGCCGTCCTCCAGAGGCCCTTCACATTCTCAAACAAGAAGAAGTCCGGCTTCTGCGAGAGAATCACATCCACATAGGACTGTGACAGTTTCCCGTTGTCGCCGTCCCTCCCCCTCTGTTTCCCCGCCACGGAGAAATCAGGGCACGGAGGGCCGCCGATGAAACCGACCAAATCTCCTTCCCGGTGAACGGTATCGACATATCCGGCAAGCTCTTTCTTCCCCTCGCTGGTAAGATACGAATTCACATCACGGGAATAACCGAAACGGGGCTCCGGTATTCCCATCCGTTTCCGGGCATAACGGTATGCACCTTGGAAGGCTGGCGAAAACTCGTTGACGAGATCCACCCGGAAATTATTCTTCTCGAACCCCAGGTCAAGGAACCCGGAACCGGAAAAGAATGAAAAAATTCGTAATGCCATATATCCCTTTACTTGCTATATGCATCAAAAGTAGTAAAAAAATTACATCAACACAAAAATTCTGTTGTGTTTTTCATCCCGCGTCAAGGGGGCGGCTGGCGACAGCACGCCCCCTTTTCCGTCGGAAACCTATCCTCCCTCCGGCCTTACGGCACGGGCTAACACACCCGTCCTCCCAGCTGTCTGCCCCGGCTCCCTTTCTACGGTGCAAAGTTGCGCATCCCCTCCCGCCGCCATGGTCCCCCTGGCGGCTTCTCGTGCCGTATCAAACGGCACGGCGCAAATGTACGTTGCGACGCCTTAAGGTCGCCGCACTAATTTCCCCTCCCACGGGCGTGAACAAAGCTGCTCGGGATGCTTCGCTCCCCAAGCACTTTCTTCCGCCCGCATTTGCGCCAATGAGTGTATGCGCTTTCTGCACCTGAAAGGAAAGCCTCAGGCAGAAAGCCGGGCGTATAAAGAATAATTTTAAAACTTTTGATACTATGCTTTTCCTATTTTACCTTATCAAGCTCGCATGGAAGATTTTCATCTTCCCCATCAGATTCATTTGGGCCTGTGTAGAATTCGTCTGGTGTGACAACCCCAGATAAAACAGCCCCGTCACGTCAGTATCACAAAAATTAACTATCTTTACCAGCGCTAACAACGATAACACTGGTAACAGAATAACAACCTACGACTATGTATAAGCAGCTCACAGCAAAACACCTTCTCCTCTTCACCTTTATCATGGCTCTCCTTATGCCCTTCTATTCCTCCTGTACGAGGAAAGAACAGCCGGAGCCCGTGATCCCTGCCAATACAGGTTCAAACGAGCAGAAGAAACCCGATCCGAAACCGGAGTACCAGCGCCCTCTTGAAGAGACCATCCTTCTCTCCGCCTCGGAGGATAAGGTAGAGGTGAACGGAATAGATGAAGCCGCAGAGGGCGTCACCGTCCTCTTTGCAGAGCCGTACACTTTCGCCGATACCGCGTATGAAACCGTCACGATCGAAAACGATTACGTCAAGAAGGTGAACGTCTCCACTACGGCCGTCGAGATAGTCTTCCAGGATGATGTCACCGCAAGGCTCGAATACCAGAAGGAAGTGTCGCTGGATATCGACACCGAACTGTCCTTCATCGGTTACATGTCCGAACCCATCGAAGTGCCCTTCAAGGTGACGAAGCTCGGTCACGGAAACATCTCCTTCAACGTGGGCGAAGAAACGGAAGGGTTTAAACCGGAAATGGAATACGATGAAGAATCCCATACCGGCGTCATCCGGTTCTCCCTGAGCAGCCTTCCTGGAGCCAAGGAAGTTGCGTACATCTTCGTCACTGACGGAGGGGAGAACTCCACCACGTATACCATCACCGCAAAGACATACCACTTCGACATCACGGTGGAAGACATCACCCTCGGAGGCGAGGAAGGCGCAACGGCACCCCTTTCCTTCAGGGTCGATACCGATATCCCGGATTATGTACTGGAGTATGAGACCGAGGGCGATTTCTTCACGTTTGCCGACGGCATTGTCACAACGACATCTGAGAACCGCACAGAAGCGCCTAAAAAGGGCCGAATTTCAATCTTCGAAAGTAAGAGGGTGTTCTCCCCCATCGCAGTGAAGATAACGCAGGAGAGCCTGCCTGCCGTGCCTCTCAGGGAAGACTGCATCGTATTCGACGACATGAACTTCAAGAATGCCATGAAAGCGCTCTGTGACACAGACCATGACGGTGAAGTATCCTTCGATGAAGCCTTGTCCGTCAAGGAGGTGATTGCAACTGGCGCTGGCATCAAAGACCTCAAGGGACTGGAGTACTTTAAGAACGCTTGGAAGGTGGACCTCCAGAACAACGACATCGTAGATGCCACCATCCTGAAGGAACTCCCACTGCTCTACTGGCTGGACCTTAAGGGTAACAAGAACCTCAAGACCTTCGACGTGACCGGATGTACACAGTATTTCGAACATTGTGAATATGAAGTGAGTCCGGAACTAGTGTACTATGCATATCGCTACCAATACGGAGTGGCAGGTAAATGCGACCCGTTCTTTGAACACTCTCCGGAAGTTGCCGATACAAGAGTAACTACCGACTGGTCACATCATAAAAAAATGACACTTGTGCACCAGCACACAAAAACAATTAATACAGAAGAAATGCCGTGGATATTTGCATCTCAAAAAGAAATGGTTCCATCCATTGTCTTCACCGGATTATCTTACATAGATGTAGATTTTAATAACGGAACGTGGGAACGACTATTTAAACAGACATATGAACAATTCTGTCAAAAAACCATTATTGGGGAATATATAGAATACTTCGATATATATTTTCTGGAATATATGGTAGATTCAAGAGAAAAGTTTTATTTTAAACCAAATTCATACAGAGACTCTGATGAATGCGAAAATGCATTAAAACTCTTGGAAGAAGAAAGAGATAAATTATTCTTATTTGCATACGATTCTCTTTACGGAAATACCGAATGGGCTATTACATCAGGAAGTAAACCCTCTAAACAATACCCGGCACAATTATTAATAAAAATAGAT
>CAMOVV010000049.1 GCA_946627685.1 uncultured Bacteroidales bacterium | reverse complement strand
CTTTTCTGCCTGCAGGATGGGTATCGTGAACAGCAGGCGGCAGGCGTCTCCTCCGTTCATTGCCGCGGACACCGGGTCTATGTCGAGTAGTTTTCCGGCCTCGAAGGAATTGCCCTCGAATGGCAGCCGGTCAACATATATTTTTGCGCCAAGCCCGGAAGCCCTCACCAGGCGTTTAACGGCGTCTGAGAGGCCCTCAGACACAACGAAACCATAGGAAGGGTATATTTCCGCATCTTCGAGGTGAGACACCACGGAAGCGTTTATTTCGGGCTTCAGATAGTCTCCGATTATCATCTTGTATTTGTCGAGGACGGCCTGGTCCACGCCGGTCTTTTTTTCAGAGAAATTGCGGTTCTCCCTCTCGAGAACCTGTTGCCCGAGGTAGGCGGCTCCAAGAGGGCCCGACACGGCGATAAGGTCCTTGCTTTTTGCCTTCGGACGTCTCTTAAGGGTCAGTTCTTTGGCCTCCCCGCTTGCGTTTATGCTGATGACAAGGCCGTTGCGGGAGGGTTTGAGGTCGAGGTCCGCGGCTTTGTAGCCATGTTCTGAGGCGGCGGAGCAGATTCCGGTCCAGAGCTCTTTTATCTGGGGGAAATCGAGTTTGGAAGAGATGCCCAGGCGGACGGAAAGTCCCTGCGGGCGGGCGAGACGGGCGCAAAGATGGGCCGTAGCCATGACCACAGCCTTGTATCCCAGATGTTTGAGCGGGAAATACGTGAGGTCGAAATCCGTTCCTTCCATCAAAAGGACTGACGCCGAAGGAATTTTCCCCTCTATTTCAAAACCGCCGTCGTGCAGAAGCCTGTCCACGGCCCCTACCTTACCCAAATCAAAAAATTTTTCTTCCATTTCCTTGTAGATATCTTTTGCAAAAATATAAATAAAAATCGTGTTCCATTAATTGGGAAATTTGAAAATCCGGAAGGAAGTGTTAATTTTATAGTCTTGAAACCAAAGAGATATAATATCATGAAAAAAATTTTCCTTTTAGTTGCCGCAGCCGTCTGCCTGCTGCCTTCTTCTCTTGCCGCTTCCGATAAGACGAAGGGCGAATTGAAGGTTATATCCTACAATATCCGCTATATGGAAGCCAACGACGGCACCAATTCCTGGCAATACCGCTATCCCGCATCGGCCATGATGATAATGGACCAGATGCCGGACATCTTCGGACTTCAGGAAGCCAAACTCGGTCAGAAAAACTATCTTGCAGACGTTTGCAAGGGATATAAGGGCGTAGGTGTCGGCCGCGATGACGGAAAGAAGGAGGGAGAAATAATGGCCATCTTCTACAACACGAAGACCGTCAAGCTCCTCAAATGGGGAACATACTGGCTGTCAGATACTCCCGACAAGCCCTCGATGGGCTGGGACGCCGCCTGCTACCGCACCGCCACCTGGGCTCTCCTCAAGGACAAGGCCACGGGCAAGAAGTTCTACTATGTCAACACCCATCTCGACCATGTTGGCTGGGAAGCCCGCAAGAAGGGACTCGCCCTCATCATGGACAGGGTCGCCCTCATGAACAAGGAAAACTATCCCCTCGTTATAACGGGAGACTTCAACATGACCGTTGACCGTCCCGAGTTTGACGAGATAAAATCAAGAATGAAGAATGCCCGTGAAGAAGCCGTAACCACCGACCATCACAATACTTACAACGGCTGGGGAAAGGCTCCTGCCTCCGCGGTGATAGACTTTGTGTGGTATTCCGGATTCAGCAGCTGCATCGAATACCAGACCATCACCAAGCCCTATATGGACAGGACCTACATCTCCGACCACTTCCCCATCAAGGCCACCCTTGTTTTCTAGGAAATAAATCTACTGTTCGTCGATTGAGTCGTCTCCGTCGGGGTAGTAGTAATTCCTCATGTCGCGGCCGAAGAAGTTGTTTTCGGCGTTCCTGTAGAAGTCGCGATGCTTGGCGTAGAAGCCGTTCTCGGAATTGTTCGAGGCGGCTTCCGCTATTATGCGGTTCCTTGTGTGGACGAACATTCTCCAGCAGAACCAGAAAAGGGCTAGGGTGAGGATGGTGGACCAGAAGACAGGCATGCTCTCAAGCCCGCTGGCAAAACAAATCGTATCGTATATTCCGTGGAGAAGGACAGGATAGGCCCACATTTTCCAGGCCGCTCCCCTCTTCTCCCTGGCATTCCAGGAAAAATGCTGCTTCGAATAATAATAACCCATCACTATTGCAAAGGCGAAATGGCCGGGGACGGCGAGGAAGGCCCTGGAAACCGCCACCTGGAAGAAGCTGAAACCGCTGCTCAGGAGGTACAGGAGATTTTCAAGCGTTGCGAAGCCAAGTCCTACCGCCGCGGCATACACCAGTCCGTCATACCTTTCGTCAAAATCCTTGCAACGGCGCAGGAGCAGCCACAGCATGATGAGTTTCGCCGTCTCCTCTGGAATCGCTGCGCCGAAAAATGCAGTCTTGGCGGATTCTATGAGGGATGCGGGGTTGTTATTGAAAACACCCATCGCCATGAGCGGGCCGGAAATGACAGTGGAAACAAAGGTGGCGAGGGCTCCGAAAAAGAATCCCTTCATGACCAGATTGCGGGGTTCGGGGGATATGTCTTTGGAATAAACGAACCAGAATAGGACAATGGCCGGCAGGGCGGCAGCGCAAAAAATCAGGAGCATCTGTCAAAAAGGGTTAAGGTCAGAGTTTCTTCTCCACCTGCCAGGTGACGCCAAGGGCTTCGAGGTCGTAGCAGAATTCCGTCGAAACGGCTACTGTGAATTTCCTGGAGATGAATTCAACACGGTATTTCGTTTTGGGATCGTACAGGAAGATGGTAAAAGGCACGGTCCCTTTGTTCCGTTTCAGCAAGGCGACAAGTTTTTTGCGGAACTCGTCCGTCAGCATCGGGGTGGAAACGTTTATCGAAAAGCCTCTTACCATGGTGTCGGCCACGTTGCCGAGAAGGGAGATTTTCTGAATCCTGAACGCGTATGGGGGCTTTGCGGCCGGTTTGTCCCCGTCCTGCTTCCCGAAAAACTTTCTCCTGCTGATTTCCCCCTCTATGAAGAGGGTGTTCTTTTCCTGCATGAAACTCATGAAATTCTGGAGATCCATTCCGAAAAGGGGAAATTCAGCGCTTCCGGAGAAATCTTCGACCGTGGCCACGGCCATAGGCTTCCCGGTCCTCGTAGTTTTTGGTTTATAGGAAGTTACAAGACCGGCAAGGGCGATTTTGCGTGGTTTGTCAGTCACGTCACATTCGGAAACAGCCTCGCTGAGGGACGCCATTTCGCAATTTGTAAAGTTCTGTATTTCAAAGGAGTATTTGTCAAGGGGATGCGAGGAGAGGTACATTCCCACGAACTCTTTCTCCTGCTGGAGGAGGGCCATTTCGTCTTCTTCTCCGACAAAGGAGGGAATATCCGGCCTCACCGGCATAAATTCTTCGCTGTCGGCAAAAAGACCTCCGCCGCCGGACTGCAGGTCTTCCTTGTAGAGGTCCGCATACTTTACCAGCTCGTCAATGAACTGGTCGCCGCTCTTTCCGGGCATGAAATACTGGGCTCTCTTCAGGCCGAACGAGTCCAGGGCGCCGGAATAGACAAGACACTCGAGGGCCTTCCTCCCGAGCGGAACCGGAAGCCTTTCAACAAAGTCAAAGACAGAGGAGAAGGGGCCGTTTTTCTTCCTTTCGGTGACTATGGCGTCCACGATGTTTGAGCCGAAGGACTTGATACCTCCGAGGCCGAAGCGTATATTCCCTTCCCTGTTGACGCTGAAATGGGATTCGCTCTCATTCACGTCCGGATTCAGCACCTTTATCTTCCCCTTTTTGCAGTCATCCATGATTTCCTTGATCTCATTCATGTTGTTGAGATTCTGGCTGAGGTTGGCAGCCTGGAATTCAGGGGTGTAATGGGCTTTCAGCCAGGCGGTCTGGTAGGAAACCCAGGCATAGCAGGTGGCGTGGGACTTGTTGAAGGCGTATTTTGCGAAGGCCTCCCAGTCTGACCAGATTTTGTTCAGGACATCGGCGGGATGACCGTTCTTCTGTCCTCCCTCAAGGAACTCGTCGTGCATGGACTGGAGGATGTCTATCTTCTTCTTTCCCATGGCCTTGCGGAGTTTGTCCGCCTTGCCTCTCGAGAAGCCGGCCACCTTTTGGGAAATCTGCATCACCTGTTCCTGATAGACGGTCACGCCATAGGTCTCTTTCAGGAGCTCCTCCATGGGCTGAAGGTCGTAGGTAATGGCCTCGTCTCCGCGTTTTCTCGCTACGAAAGAGGGAATATAGTCCATCGGGCCGGGCCTGTAGAGGGCGTTCATAGCGATGAGGTCCTCGAACCTCTGGGGATGGAGCTTGATGAGCCAGTCCTTCATGCCGCCGGATTCGAACTGGAAAACGCTCTTGGTGTCTCCTCGTCCGTAGAGCTCGTAAGTCTCGGGGTCGTCAATGGGAATCTTCTCTATGTCAATGACTTTACCATGAGTTTTGCGGATATTGTCAAGACATTCGTTGATGATGGAGAGGGTGTTGAGGCCGAGGAAGTCCATCTTCAGCATTCCCACCTCTTCGATATAGGAGCCCTCATACTGCGACACCCACACCTCCTGTTCCGTGGCTTTGTCAACGCCCATGGTGATGGGGATGTAGTCGGTGAGGTCTCCCCTTCCGATAATCATCGCGCAGGCGTGGATTCCGACCTGCCGGATGCAGCCTTCCAGCTGCAGGGCATATTTGAGGACGTCCCTGACCAGCGGGGAACCGTTTTCATATTCGTTCTTCAGCTCCGGAACGAGTTTGACGCAGTTTTTCAGCGTCGGCTTTATGTCCTTTCCCTTTTCGTCCACGCCAAGGGGCTTGTCCGGAATCATTTTGGCCAGCCTGTTGGTCTCTTCCAGCGAAAGCCGGCTGATTCTTCCTACATCCTTGATGGCTCCCTTCGCGAGCATGGTGCCGAAGGTGATGACGTGGGAGATGTGGTCCGTGCCGTATTTCTCCTGGACATACTGAATGACCCTGTACCTTCCGTCCACATCGAAATCAACGTCGATATCCGGCATGGAAATTCGCTCCGGATTGAGGAACCTCTCGAACAGGAGGCCGTATTTCAAAGGGTCCAGATTGGTGATTCTAAGGCAGTATGCCACGCAGGAGCCGGCTGCCGACCCTCTTCCCGGCCCGACGGAAATGCCGTTGTTCTTCGCCCAGTTGATAAAGTCCTGGACGATGAGGAAATAGTCCGGGAAACCCATCCTCGAGATGGTCTTTAGCTCGAAATCAAGCCTTTCCGAAGTCTCCTCATTCAGCTCTCCGTATCTTTCACGGGCGCCTTCGTAGGTGAGATGGCACAGGAAGGCCACGCTCCGGCAGAAAGCGTCTCCGCGGTATTTGCCGTGCTCGTCATTCTTTCCTTCATCTATGACGGCCTTGTATTTCTCGAGATAGGTGTCGATGTCTTCCAGGAAGTCCTTCGGGAGGTCGAAAACCGGGAGGACGTGGTCCCTGTCGATTGAAAAGTTCTCTATCTTATCCAGGACCTCCAGGGTGTTGTCGATGGCTTCGGGATGGTCCGGGAACAGGGCCCTCATCTCCTCCTCGCTCTTCAGCCATTCCTGGCGGGTGTAGCGAAGGCGGTCCGGGTCATCTACGAATTTGTTTGTTGTGAGGCAGATGAGCCTGTCGTGGGCTTCTCCGTCTTCCTTTCTCACGAAATGGACGTCGTTTGTAGCCACCACTTTCACCCCATGTTTTTCCGCCAGCTGGAAAATAACTTCGTCATAAATCTTTTCCTGCTCGTAAACTCTTGGCGAAAGCCCGGGGACTTCGGTTTTATGGAGCATCACTTCGAGGTAATAATCCTCTCCGAACACGTTTTTATGCCATTCAATGGCCTTTTCCGCCCCTTCTATGTCTCCGTGCAGGATATGCTGCGGGACTTCCCCCTTCATGCAGGCGGAGCAGCAGATTATCCCTTCGTGATACTTTTCAATCGTCTCGTGCGACACCCTCGGCTTGTAATAGAAACCTTCCAGCCTCGCGATGGAGACAATTTTTATCAGGTTCTGGTAGCCCTTGTAGTTTTTGGCGAGGAGGATGAGATGGTAGTAGCCCTTTTCCTTCACCTTGTGGTCGTGGAAGGAAACGTACACCTCGCAGCCGATGATAGGCTTGACGGAAGGATGCTTTTTGGCGTGTCCCAGGAAGTCCTTGATGCCGTACATGTAGCCGTGGTCCGTGATGGCAAGCCCCGGCATGCCAAGCTCTTCCGCCCGCGAAAACAGGTTTCCTATGGCGGAGTGTCCGTCAAGAATCGAGTATTGGGTATGTACGTGGAGGTGAACGAAAGCCATCTTCAGGGGTGTTGTCAGGGAACAAATATACATAAAAAAGCCCGATATGAAAAGCATCATACCGGGCTTGAAGCTTATGATGAAAAATTATTTTTTAGCCGCTTTTTCAGCCTTCTTCTTCTCGGCGGCAATCGTAGCGTCGTACATGACGGGAGTACCTATCATGATGGATGCGTAGGTTCCGATGATGACACCGAGGCAGAGGGCTACGGACAGTCCGCGGATGCTCTCACCTCCGAAGATTGCTATGGCAAGCATGGTGATGAGGGTGGTGAGCGAAGTGTTGACCGTACGGGTGAGGGTGGCGTTGAGGGCGGTGTTCACGTTGGTCTTGAACTCAGCCTTCGGGTGCAGGCTCTTGTATTCACGGATACGGTCGAAGATAACCACGTTGTCGTTGATTGCGTATCCGATGATGGTCAGGATGGCCGCGATGAAGGTCTGGTCCACGTCAAGGTTGAACGGAAGGATTCCGGAGAAGATGGAGAAGAAGCCGATCACGATGATGGCCGTGTGGGCCAGTGACACGACGCCTCCGAGACCCCAGGTCCAGCCCTTGAACCTCACTGCGATATAGGCGAATATCACGAAGAGGGCGAGAATGACGGCGATGATGGCGTCACGCCTCATGTCGCTTGCGATGGTAGGACCTACCTTGTCGGAAGATATGATACCGTTGGGATTCTCGAGGGTGGAACGGAACTGGTCGATGGTGATGTTCTCCTTGTAGAAGCCCTTCATGGCGTCGAAGAGCAGGCTTTCAACTTCGGCATCAACCTCAGTGGCCTCCTCATTGACCTTGTAGGTGGTGGTCACCTTCATCTGGCTTTCGCCACCGAACTGCTTGACCTCCACTGCGCTGGCTCCGCTTTCGTCTGCGTTCGAGAACACGTCCTGGGCTGCGGACCTGACATCTTCAGCCTTCACGGGCTGGTCGAAGCGGACCACATAGGTACGGCCTCCGGTGAAATCCACACCGTAGGTGAAGCCCTTGGTGAACATGGAAAGGAGGCAGATGACGATGACGATTCCGGAAATCATGTAGGACCACTTGCGGGCTCCGAGGAAATCGACATTGGTGTGCTTCAGGAAGTTCCTGGAGAAGTTGTTGTCGAAGGTGATGTTCTTGCCCTTGGCCAGCCTTGCCTCGAAAATAAGCCTCGTGATGAAGATGGAGGTAAGGATTGAGGTGATGATACCTATGATAAGGGTGGTGGCGAAGCCCTGGACGGGGCCGCTTCCGAACACGAAGAGGACGATACCGGTGAGGATGGTAGTCACCTGTCCGTCGATGATGGCGGAGTAGGCGTTGCTGTAACCGTCGGCGATAGCCTTTCCAAGACCCTTGCCTGCTGCAAGTTCCTCCTTGATGCGTTCATAGATGATGACGTTGGCGTCCACGGCCATACCCATCGTAAGGACGAGA
>CAMOVV010000048.1 GCA_946627685.1 uncultured Bacteroidales bacterium | reverse complement strand
GGCGAACTCGATATAGGCCTTTCCGGCAGGATCCACGATGCGGAAATTCCTCATCGAGGAGGAAACGAGCCAGTTCAGCTGATGGGCCAGCTCGTCATAGACTATGCCGCCGCCGTCCTCATAGATATTGTACAGTCCGTAAGGGGCGTCTTCGGCGATGAACTCCTCCGAAGGAAGGAACGAGGCCTGTGAAATGTCAAGGTAGAGGGTGCCCCCCCCGAGGTCTATCTTTCCGAAGGCTTTCCTGTCCTGAACAGTGAGATTCAGGGACTTGGGAGTAAACACCACCTTCACCGCCGAATTAGCGCTTCCGGAGGCGGGGGAAATCGACAGCCAGTCGTTGACCGCCTTGGTGTCGGTGAGGGATATTTCCCAGTCTATGGGGAAGTTAAGGGTGATGGAGGAAGGCTCCATTCCTTCGAGTACTATCTCCGTAGTGCTGCCCAGCAGGGAAGAAATGGGCTTCTGCCTGATGGTGGCCTCCGCCTTCTTGCTCCCGGCAGAGAGAATCAGCTTGTCCTCGCGGACTTCGTCTGTACTGTTGAAAGCAATCTCCACGGTGACGTTCCACGTGGTGGTGCCGTTTATCTTCTGGACATTCTTCACCGTCGCCCAGGAGCCGTCCTGCATCTTGGCGTCAAGGGTGCCGGAACAGGCGACCGTAAAAATCTTGTTATGCCCGACGACATCCTCTTCGAGGGCTGAAGAAGGGCTCGGAGAACCGAGGGTAATCTCCGAATTACCGCCGCCGGAACCATTGTTTGTTCCGTTCTCCTCCTTTTGCCCTCCGCAAGAGGCGAGGGCGAAGGATACAAGGGCCGCAATTGTCCATTTGAACAGTTTCATATTCATTGAATATTTGGTGTAAGGTACAAATATAGCCAAACCCCGGCAAAATACAAATTCCGCCGGGGTCCGTCGAATGCGGCGCAGCGGCGTCCGGACAAAAAAATCCTCCGGGACCCTGACGGCTCCGGAGGATTGAGAAATATCAGATTCAAGATTTACTCGGCAGGGACGAACTTGTCATATCCGCCGTTCCTGAGGTATCCAGCCTCAACGTGCCAGGTGTTGTACGAATACATCGAATAATCTTCATAGAGATTGGTGTATGCGTAGTAATCGGCGTTTCCGTTGAAGTCGGCATAAGCGTCTTTGCCCATCGAAGCGATGTTGTTCTGGTACGAGGTGGTGTCCTCATAGAAAGCATACACCTTCTCGGCCTTGTTGTTGGTGGCTATACGGAGAAGAAGGTCGCAGTCAGGATCATGTGCCTCGTCGGTGGCGGTGCCGGGACGCCATTCTGGCCGCCTTTTTTCCACGAAAACGTCTGCATCGTGGCCGGAAACCGCATGCTGAAGACACAAGATAGGAGGAGAATATGTCATTTGCGTCGGATTACGCGATTTTGGCACTTTTTGCGTAATTCGATGTGCGTAGCCATGGAGGCCGGGGATTGACGGATCAGGCGCCAACATAAAGGCATGTTGCCGCCTTCATTGGCAGCGGCCGGAGGGCGAGGAGAGCCTTCAAAACTCTCCGCAGCCTCCGCTAAGCCGCAGCCTCAGGGAGGAAGGAGCCCGCCCCTCAATGGCTTCCTTGAAATTCAGTATCATCTTCGCTACCAGGAGAATGTCCCGCGTCGTTTTGACGGAAAGGCCTCTTCCCAGAAGTTCCGAGGCGAATTTTTGCAAGGATTCCCTGTTAAAATCGGAGGGATAGGAAAACCTGCCTTCTAAATAATAATGCACGATGTAGGAGTATGCCGCATCCGTGGATTTCTTGATGTATGGCCTTTTTTCATCGGCCCATAAGCGTGCGAGAGTGGAAAATGTTTCAGTAGCCATATAAAATTATTTTAAATGTTGAGATTTTATTCATATATTGCGGATAAATAAATCGGCAAAGGGTGTAAAAATTTTTTATTCTTTTCATTTTTTAACTTTTTTAGTCATTCTGATTATAGATTGTTCCCAAAAAACGTTAAACGATGCTAAAGATGATTTTACTAAAACCTCAAAACCCTGAAATTGTATGTTTTAAACGCCGATTTTAGATTTGTTTTTATAAAAAAAGTTTACAACCTTTGCCAGAAATCGCGTGGTGTTTTTACTTCGCGGCGGGGGTTTCTCCGCGTGTGTTTTGTTAAATTTTAAATTGGAATAAGGATTATTTTCAACATTTGATTGAAAATTTTTTATAGTTCTATAGTTTAATTAATGTATCAGCTTATGAAAAAAGTCAAGCTTTTCCTGACGTGCCTTTTGGTGGCCCTTTGCGGGGTTGCCTATGCACAGAGCGGGAAGGTGTCCGGTACAGTCACTGATTCAAAAGGTGAACCTGTGGCGGGCGTTTCCGTAGCTGTGGAAGGCACGACGCTCGGCGTCACGACTGACGCCAACGGACAGTTCTCCATCAACGCCAAACCGGGACAGACGCTTTCCTTCTACTTTATAGGTCTCAAGACCCAGAAGGTACAGGTGTCCGGACAGGAACTCAACGTGACGATGGAAGACGACGCCCTCGCACTTGACGAGGCGGTCGTCACCGCCCTTGGCATCACCCGTTCCGAGAAGACTCTCGGCTATGCTGCCACGACGGTGAAGAACGACGAAATCGCGACCCACCACGCCACCAACGTCACCAACGCCCTCGCAGGCAAGGTGGCCGGTCTGCAGATTTCCGCCACCACCACCGACCCTGGCGCCGCAACCAGCGTGATTATTCGCGGTTACAGCTCCATCGCCGGCAGCAACCAGCCCCTCTATGTCATCGACGGCATCATCGTCGGCGGCATGGGCAGTCTCACCACTGAAGACATCGAAAGCCTCACCGTCCTCAAGGGCGCCGCGGCTACCGCCCTTTATGGTTCCCGCGCCGCAAACGGCGTCATCGTCATCACCACCAAGCGAGGAAAAAGAGGCGCAGAGCGCAACTTCTCCATCGAATATAGCGGAGGCGTAGAACTGCGCCAGGTTTCCTACCTGCCCACATTCCAGAACGATTTCGGTCAGGGATGGAACGGAAAGCAGACCTTCATCGAGAACGGCTCCTGGGGCCCCCGTTTCGACGGCAGCCAGCAGGTTTACGGTCCTGTCTGGAACGGAATGCAATTGCTTCACGAGTATTCCGCAAAGCCTTCCAACGTCAAGGACTTCTTTGACATCGGCGTGGACCACAAGCACAACATCGCCCTCAGCGGTGTGTCCGAAGACCAGACCATGACCTACTACCTGTCCTACTCCCACGCGAGCGACAACGGTATCATCCCGAGCAACAAGGATGTCTATTCGAGAAACTCCCTGGCTTTCCGCAGCAGCTACTCTCCCATCGAATGGCTGAAGCTCTCTTCCCAGGTCAACTTCTCAACCTCCAACACCAAATCCGTGGGAATGTACCAGGGTACTTCCATGATTGACGGTCTTTATGAGTTCCCCCGCGACATTTCACTGGTTGACTTGAAAAACCTTCCTAAGGAATTCAATTCGCCGACCGCCTATCTCACCCCTTACGGCATCACCAGCCCCTACTGGGCCATCGAGAACAACTACAACAACACCGACAGCAAGAACATCTTCGGTAAGGTTCAGTTGGATGTAACTCCTATCAAACAGCTCACCCTGACCTATCGCTATGGTTTCAACTACAGCGACTATGACGACAAGAGCAGCGAGCCGCAGATTGAAGTGGACACCGCCTATATGTGGAACGACAACGGCTATTCCCCTACCGAGATGAATGCCGACGGCTACATCGATGCCTACTACTACAGAGGTTATGAGTTCAACCACGACTTCCTCGCCAACTTCAACGACAGCTATCTGGACGGAAGACTGAGCGTGAACGCAATCCTCGGTCTCAACATCAACGAAAGGTATGGCACCTCCCTTACCGGCCGGACCAAGGGACTGACGATTTTCACCGGTTTCTACAACCTCTCCAACGGTAACACCAAGGAAGTTCTCTCCGACAGCAAGAGCAAGAGGCGTCTTATCGGCCTGTTCGGCGACGTCACCCTCGGCTGGGAAGACACCGTCTTCCTCGAGCTGACCGCCCGTAACGACTGGTCCTCCACCCTCCCCCTGTCCAAGAACAACTACTTCTATCCGGGAGCTACCCTCAGCGCAATCTTCACCAACTGGCTGCCCAAGAACGACATCCTTTCCTTCGGTAAGGTTAGGCTCGCATACGGACGTACCGGTAACGACGCTGGTGTCTATAACACCTATCCGGTTTATTCCCAGGCAAGTTTTGCCGGAACCTACGGCTCGGGCATCGCGGCCTTCCCTATCAACGACGTCAATGCTTTCCGCAGGGGCTATTCCATCACCAGCCCCAGCCTGAAGCCTGAGATGACCACCGAGTTCGAGGTCGGTACCAACCTTCAGTTCTTCAACGGACGCTTCGGAATCGACGCGGCCTACTATAACAGGATGACCTCCGACCAGATCTTTGCGATTTCGACCGAACCTGCGAGCGGCTATTCTTCCATGATTTCCAACGCCGGAGACGTCCGCAACAGGGGAGTCGAGCTCCTCTTTGACTTCGTTCCCGTTCAGACCAGGGACTTCCGCTGGGATCTGTCCGTCAACTGGGCAAAGAACTGGAGCAAGGTCGTATCTCTTCCCGATGACATAGGTGAGAAACTCCAGCTCGACGGGTATTCCACGTCGCAGGCCAAAGACGTAGTGTACATGTATGCTGAGGTCGGCAAGCCTTTCGGCACATACTGGACCTATGTTCCCACCTATACTGACGACGGAAAGATTATCGTGGATGAAGCAGGCCAAATCATAATGAGTGACGAAATCCAGCCCACCGGTTACGACGCCAACTACAAGTGGACAGGCGGTCTCACCACCTCCTTCACCTACAAGAACGTCTCACTGAGCGCATCGCTCGACGTCCGCAAGGGCGGCAAGATGTTCTCCCGTTCGAAGAACATCATGTCCTTCACAGGAAACGGTCCCATCACTACCTACAACGACCGCCAGCCCTTCGTCATCCCCAACTCCGTGGTGAAAAACGCTGACGGCACTTATTCGGAGAATACGACTCCCATCTACCTCTCCGATTCATCCTTCCAGACTTATCTGGATGAGTACGGCGGAGACCAGGGACGTCTGTTCTACTTCGTTGACAGGGATTTCGTCAAGATCCGCAACATTTCCATCAGCTACAGGCTGCCCAAGAAATGGACCGGCCCCTTCAGCGGAATCGCCGTATCGGCATATGTCAACAATGCGTTTACATGGACTGCCAAGAACAACCTCTACATCGATCCTGAGTCCACCAACGAGGGTACAGACACCAGCGGTCTCTTCGGCGAGACCTATGTCAACCCTTCCTGCCGTATCTTCGGTTTCAACCTTAACGTTAAATTCTAAGGAGGACACAATATGAAAAAGATACTTTACATCCTTTCCGCAGTCACAGTCCTCTCGCTCACTTCTTGCAAGGACTATCTTGACATCAACCACTCCCCCAACTCTCCGGACGAAAGCCAGGCAACTGCCGATATGGCCTTCCCCGCTGCGGAGATGGCTCTATCTTCCAAATACGGCGATGTGCTCCGTATCATCGGAGGATATCTCTCCGAGCATTACGCTCAGTATTTCGGAACCAGCAACTATCTTGGTTACAGCCAGTTCAAAGTTGCCGCGAACAGCACCAACACTGCTTACGTAGATATAAACAGGGGCGCAATCGCAAATGCTACCGTCGTTCGCGACAAGGGAGCTGAAGAAGGCAAGTGGGGAACCTATCTGGCCGCAACAGTCATTCGCGCATTCGCCTTCCAGGTCCTTGTCGATGCCTACGGAGAGACTCCGTACACCAATTTCGGAAAAGGCCTCGAGGAACTGAATCCCGAATATGACGAAGGCGCAAATGTCTATGCCGGCCTCATTGCCGAAATCGACGATGCCCTTTCAAAGGTGGATAATAATCCGGCCGTCGCAACCAATCTTCTCTATCCCGGCGAAGATGCCACGAACTGGATCAAGTTTGCCAACGCCCTCAAGCTGAAACTTCTCATGAGGGAAAGGACGGTCGTCAATGTTGATGACCAGCTCAAAGCCCTGGTCGCCGAAGGCAACTTCCCCGACAAGGACGTGGCATGGAACTGCTTTACCGCAAACGCTTCCGGCAAGGCCAATCCTTTCTACCAGGAAGAATTCGCCAGCTACTTCGGCTCCACCCAGACCAACGTCGGCCTCAACGTGGCGCTTTTCAGGGCTCTCTCAGGTGACAACCGTCTGAATGCATTCTTCTCAAAGCCCAGCAGCGGCTATTGGGGCAGCATTTCCGGCTACAACATGAGCGTGTCCAACAATTACAAGTCCGCCAAATTCTCCAGGCCTGCGATGAAATACAACTCCCCTGTATATCTCATTTCCCTCGCAGAGATTAATTTCTTCCTCTCCGAGTACTACAGGAAGGTGGAAAACAATGCGGCAAAGGCAAAAGAGTATTATGAGGCTGCCATCAAGGCTTCTTTCGCCACGGCAGGAGTCTCCGGTGCAGAAGCCGTTCTCGAGACCTGGCCTTATGACGGAACCGACAAGACCCTCGGAATCCAGAAATGGGTGGCCCTCAGCGGCATCAACAACTTTGAGTCCTGGTGCGAGATGCGCCGCCTCGGTTATCCTGCATTCAGCGGACTTAAGGCCGAAGACATCTACAACTTCTCTTCTGACAGCATGAACGCGTCGGTACTTACCCCCGGCGAACTCTACACCCCCTATCAGGTGGATGGAACCTTGGGCGAAAGCACCCTCGTGCAGCGTTTCCCTTATGCTCAGTCCTCGCAGCTCTACAACTCCAACTGCCCGGAAGTCAAACCCAATACGGCAAAGGTATTCTGGGCGAAATAAAAGTTCAAGATTATGAAAAAGAATCTGATATCTATATTTTCAATTGTTCTGGTGCTCCTGTCGGCCGGATGTAAAAAAGAGTCTGAAGGAGTCACTGAAGTGATGGATTATGTCAACATCCAGCTGCTGGGAGACAACCCTTACGTTTCCCTGCTCGGGGGCGATTATGAGGAACCGGGATTTACGGCTACCTACAAAGGGCAGGATTACTCTTCAAATGTAACCGTCAAATCCAATGTGAATCCCACATACCCCGGCATCTATTCGGTAACATATTCCGCCAAGAACCCGCAAGGGTACGACTACCCTGTAACCCGCGACGTATATGTCCTTAATCCAGGAGGTGTCGCCAATATATATCTCGCAACATGCCAGATGGGAAGCACCGTATTCAGGAATATTGTCACGGTAGTAAGTGAAGTGTCCAAGGGGGTTTACCAAATCGACGACCTGTGCGGAGGATATTACTATGCAGGACGTTATCCCGGCTACGAGCCCACTTACAACTTCCATGCGACTACCACCTTCACTCTCGGAGAAGACGGATCCATCAACGTATTGAAGGCCAACAGCTGGTATTTCGTCAACTCGTTTGACTATTCCAACATTTCCGGAGGTTTTGACTTTGAAACCTGCGTGTTTGATTACGACTTCGACGGTCTTAAGGTGAAACTGATTCCTTTTGAACTCTAAAAACAGGAACAAAATGAAAAAAATACTCTACACTCTGGGAATTATATCATTGACTCTGTTGTCTTCCTGCGCCAAGGATCCCGTTTTCAAGGCAGAGTCGGTTGACATGTGCGGCCAGTGGTATGTGACCTGCGATGCCGTTGACGCCAGCGGAAACGTTGTTTTCGAGGATCCCGACCTGTTCGACATCGGACAGTTCATCATCCT
>CAMOVV010000047.1 GCA_946627685.1 uncultured Bacteroidales bacterium | reverse complement strand
TCAGGATAACGGAGGTACAGTGCCACTCCAATCTTTTCCCTGACGGCATAGACCATCAGGCGAAGGCTATGATAGGCTGCACGGGAGTAGTGACGCATATAGACAGCGCCGGAAACCTGTGGGGCACCTGGTACGGGATGTCTGTACTCCCCGAAGACAAGTACGAAATCATAGAGAGGGGCTAAACCCCTCTCTCTTTCACCTTAATCTCTCCATAATGAAAAAGAAGACTTTCTACATAATGAGTGAAATCACCGTCGAAATCAAAGACGGTGCAAAAGAGGACGATGCCCCCTACGCGGCTCTCCGGTTCCTGCATACGGAAGAAACTGAGCGTAACGGCATCGAGTATGTCAACTCGAAAACAATTTGCGTAACCGACGACAAAGGAGACAAAGTACTATGAATATAAATGAACTGCTGTCCGCCCACAAGGCAAAGACGGATGAATGTCAGAAAAGCCGAATGGCTTGCAATGCACGCGAGAAACACTTCCGGAAAAGAGCGGAACACTATGTAGGCGTAGCCGCACGTATGATGCAGCGGGCCGACAAATGCCACAAAGAGGAAAACTCATACAGATTCCCCGACTGGCGTCAAACCGTCCTCGTTCCCTTCCTCAAGGAACTGAACAAAATAACTGGCGCTCGCTTTGACACCACCGACCTCAGGTGCTTCGGTCTGCGCTGTGAAGTTCCCGTCACACACGAATATGGTACGGAAAATGAAATGTCGCTCATTTTCACATTCGAGGACGAAAGACTCTATATAGACTCCGGGAAAGTCAACCCTTCAAGCGTTATTCCCGGCTCCATAGCCGAGATAAACAGACTTCATTATATAACAGAGGAAGTTACTGACATTAGCGTTGTTATAGACAACCTCGAAAGGCGTTTCCCTCACACAATCAAAAACGGCAAGGTACTATGATTCTCTACGACACACCATACGAACAGGTAGCAAAGGTGATGATGCAGGAATATGACAAAACCCTCTATCATCTTCAAAAAACAGACAAGCAGATGTTCAAGAGAATCTTGAAGGAAAACGGTTTTTTCAAACCCTACGTCGAGCAGTTCACCATTCCCACCTCCAAAAACACCTACACGGTATACAGCAAAATGGATAAAAAGGGGAATATGCTCCGGCTTGTCATCCTCGTCGTGAACGGTGAAAAAGGCAAGAAAAAAATCTACCAGATTGCCAGGAATTTCAAAATCAAATCCAATTCCGACAAGAAAGACAGTGACTGGGTCCTCGACATCTTTACCGGACATTTCCTGTCCCGTTACCGCGAAAGGGGCGGATACAAAACACTCTCCAGCGAGGAGCTTATTTCCACGTTCCTGATAAAGAACATGGAAATGAAGCCTACGGCCAATATCCCTGCGAAGCTTGTAAATCCAGCAATAGAGGATAAGGACGAGTATGCGTGCCCCTGTCCCGAAGGCATCGTCTTCAGGCGTGTGCAACAAGTGACAACCAACGGGCTTGTAGTCGAAATACACGAGAACAAGACCTTCATCGGGGAAAACGAAATGTACACCATGCAGGGGGCTATAAAGGAGATGACACAGTACTTCTCCAAATCGCAGTTCCTCAAGGACGCTCAGAAAGGGAACATGCCGAGCAACCTCGTGATGAACATACTACAATCCGAGAAAGAGAAAAACAAACTGAAAATCAACCCCGATAATGTCTAACAACTGCGCTACCGACTGGGTGCTCCAGTCGGACGATAAAAAGCTCCTGCAGGACCTCTGTGACAAACTGAACGAACTGCATAAGTATCCGAAAGTGAAGCAGGGTATCTGGTTCGGCAAAGGGTGGCTGAAAAACCTTGCGGAAATCCTGGGGATACCAAAGCCCAAAAACGAAAAGTTCTTTGAGACAAACGGCTTTATTACCCCGTTATTCGGTTTGTGCCCTTACAGGATAATGCCGGGAGACGACCTGAGCGGAATCTATTTCGTAACCGAGATCCAAAAGGAAAAGCACGTCATGCGCTTCGCCACCATCTCGGAATGGGATACCCCGATATGGCTCGTGGATTACTTCAGGAAAATGGAGGACAAGAACCCCGGAAGGTTCACCTTCGACTACAGGGCGACCGACGTATATGAAACCTTCCATATATGCAGACGCGGAGACCTGGTCGGAGACATCTACGAGATTATTTACGAAAACTCGTACTACTACAACAAAGGACAAGAAAAGCAGTTCCTGGAAAACATCGCCAATATCATCAAAGTCCCCGTTACACCCAAAATGGAAAAGGAGGCCGAACGGCTGGAGTTCAACACTATCATACAACTCGTGAAGAGATACAACAGGGCAAACCCTGAAAACAGAATAAAAATAAACATTTTCGCTTAGTAATTATGGAATTCCTTAACAAAATCATTATCCGCGGTATCGTCGGAAGGGTACAGCGCACTGTCATCCATGACAAGACTGCCGTGGATTTTTCCGTAGTCACACAAACAATACATAAACAGAATGACGGAACTCAAACCTGTGAAACAACTTGGTTCCGAATAACCGGCTGGGAACATCTGTCTGGATGCGAAGACCTGAAAGAGATACAGAAAACCTCCGTCGTCGAAATAACCGGAAGGGTCCGCCCGGTTAAATACACAAACGCATTCGGAGACGATGTCATATCCTGGGAGGTCATCGCACAAAAAGTAAGACACCTTGGAATGTACAGCAAAGACATTATGCTGGAATACCAAAACAATTAATAAACAGACTCTTATGAAGCCATTCACCACTTACATCACTGTCCGCATAGACGGACAGTACGACCCCTCCAGAATCGACGTGGAGAAAGCCGTCGAGACCGCTGTCAACCGTGTCATCGCCGAAGCTCAGTCCACCGCTGAATTCGAAGGCGACAACGGGGGGCTTGAAATCACCGACGTCGTCAACTGCGGTGAAGCCGTGTAAAAACATTACGCCATGGAAGATAACCATAAATACTGGAAATTAACCTCCAAAAACGGAGGTCCAACCATAACAATCATCACGAGTCCGGAAAACGAGAAAATCATCCAGATACTCAAAAATGAATATGACGTAAAGGAAATCCCTCCGGATCCTGAACTCTTGAAAAACGCCAAACCGATAACCATGTCTGAGGCTCTGGCACCACCGAAGGAACTCACACCGCTTCCGGAAATCGAAGATACATTTTTACCTTCTTTCAAGGAAATCCAACGAAAAGAACCACAATTCCAGAAACAGCAACACAAATACGCAGCCCGACAAGGAGGCTGGAAAAAGAAATAGCTTATGAAAATATACATACTAACTTCGGTCGCCCTCTTCGCAGAATACGGCGACCTTGATTCACTGGATACACCTTCCGTTAATACACAGGTTTTCCTTTCACAGGCTAAAGCCCATGCCAAGATGGAAGTTGAACTGGAAACGGAAGCAGAAGAAGCGAAGGCACAAGGCTACGAGGATTTCAGCACGGAGATTTCCGAAAACGGGGCTCTATACCAGCAAGGTAAGCCTGGCAGCGGCTGCTCATGGAACCAGGTGACCTGGGAGATAACAGAGAAAGAAATACCCGGATACCTCGTCGAAGATGCACGGGAAATAATAACCGAACTGGAAGGAATCGTAAAAACCTACGGCAAGGACAATGGAGACGGAAATCCTACTCTCCTGGTCGGCGCCCTGGGAATATACGTTGACGGCTGGTTCAGAGACGATGTGTCCCATCTGGAAAAACTATCAATTGAAAAAGAGGAACTGCTTATCGAAATTGAATACGGTTCATGTTCCGCATACAACATACCGACCAACGACCTCGTCGATATACTGGTCGGTATAAAAGACAAGCTGGAATTCGTCAAATACAGCCAGCTGTATTTCCAGCCGGAACTCGAATCGACGGGCGACGTCCCTGACGAACTGGCTTCCTTCGAGGTCTTCACCTCAAAGGAGGACGTTAAGAAATGGATGAACGCCAACGGCTATATCCTGACCCCTTACAGAATACTCTCCTATTCCGGAGATGAAATCGAAGAACCCACCTTCATTGACGCGGACGGGAAAGTAATACTCGTAACTCAAACACAATAAATACAATAACCCTCTAAAACCATCAAAATCATGAAAAATCACATCAAAACCCTCGCAGTCATCCTGATTGCAACCCTTCTCTTCCCTGCACTTGCATCCGCCCAGAAGAACGGATTCCTCATCGGCGGGGATATCTCCCTTGACGGAGGCTTCAGTAACATGTACACCACCGCGAACAGCGGCGGCGTAACAGCCACCGAGACAAGCAAGGGAGTGATGCCCTTCACTATCGGGCTGGATCTCCGGGCAGGTTACCTGTTTGAAAACAACCTCAGGTTGGAACTCCTCGCCGGATACGAGCATCAGTCCAACTTCCTCGGAGTAAGCGGAATGACGGGCAACACCATCTCCCTCGGGCCACAGTTGACATACCTATTGAAGCTTACAGACAAAATTCACTACACTCCAAACCTTACTCTCGAAGCCGGACGGATATACACTACCAACAAAGTAAACAATACAACATCCAAAACCGTTGGGCTATGGAATTTCAACGCGAACCTGTCATTAATCGGCTTTGAACTCGCTGTCACCAATTCACTAACTGTCGCCCTCGATGTGTTCACATTCAACAACAATATAATGAGCATCCAGAACGAATACAACGACACGGGCGTCAAGAATACCCAGACACGCTGGCTTGGAAATTTTACAATCCAACCGACAAACCTGACATTGCGATACTACTTATAACAAACATAACAATATAATAAAGCGGAGACCAGGGCGAAAACCCCGGCCTCCGCTTTTCTTATGCCCTATAACGATTCCTCCCTCGCCAACAAAGCCTCCATTCCACCCCCTGAGCATAGAACGGCGGAAGAACTTCCGCCGGTCCATGCTCCACGGGGGACCCTCCTGTAGGCTTTTTCGCCAACCCTTCTTTTCCCCACCGCACGGCCCGTCCTTTCTCGTGCAACGCTTTTCAAGCGTGCCCTGAGAGCACGGACAGGGCCTCATCCAAAAAGCACTTTTTCTCTTTTCACCTTCCCACCATCCCAACGCACCAACCAGCAGTCCTCGTGACGCCCGTTGTCTTCGACGGCCGTTCTCTACTGCGTCCGCTGGTTGGTTCCACAAAGAAAAGCAGAAAAGGTGTCCTTCAAGACAAGAATACACATGATAACTTTTCATGTTCCATCATTTCTTTTCCTTCGTCAAGGCACGCCCGTAGGGCTTTTGCCGTCACTTCTTTCGTGCGTTGCACCCCGCTTCCACCGGGGCGGCGGCCCCGAAGGGCCTTGCGATAAGAAGCGCTGCAAAGCCTTGCCGTTGGCGCTCCCTTTCTGTTTACTGTTGCGTCGAGTCCCGGCGTCGGAACGCGCCAAGGCGCATTCCTTCCTTGGGACCCTTCCGCAAAGTTAAACAGAACCAAAAACACACAAGAAATGAAAAGAATCATCAGCGCCTCCTACAAGAACGACATTCCTGCCTTCGGCAGCGAAGAGTTCTTCCAGAACCTTAAGAAAGGTTACGTAGAGACCATCACGCGGTTTGGCAAAACACGCATCAGTCTGAAACCGGAAGACGTGTACTGTATGGTATTCTGGACCAAGAACACGTCAGAACACTTCCTGAAAAACATGCGTTCCATCCAGAGCCCCTGGTATATCCAATGGACCATCACGGGATACGAAAACGAGATAGAACCCAATGTCCCGGCAAAACATATCGTCCTGCAGAACTTCAAATACGTAAGCAGCTTGATAGGCCCTGAAAGAACGATGTGGCGCTATGACCCGATATTCATCTCAGGAAAGTATTCCGTCGAATACCACAAGGCCGCCTTCAGCAAGCTGTGCTCCGAACTGGAAGGATACACCAAGCGCTGCACAATTTCCTTCCTGGACGAGTACGGCAAGATTGAATACCTGGTAAAACAAGGCGTCATGAGGGCGCCCACCACCAAGGAAATCCTCGAACTGGCAAAGTACATGTCCGCCGAAGCGGCACGGCACGGGATGACGGTACAGACATGCAGTGAGGGAAAATACGACCTTACGGAATACAACATCAAGGAAGCCCCTTGCGTAGAAGCAGGCTTTATTGAGAAGACCTTCGGAGTGGTACTTCCGGAACAGGTAAAGAAACCTAACTCGTTCCGCAGATGCCTGTGCGCGGTGAACACCGACATAGGTTCCTACCATACCTGCAAACATGATTGTAAATACTGCTACGCAAAATAATCACACAACACACAAAGACATGAACAGCATCAAACTCGCCATCGTCGGAGGACGTAACTTCAATGACTACGAATACCTCCGCAACTCCATCAACGACCTGAGGTCGCAGTACACCGTGACGGAAATAGTGTCGGGGGGTGCCGCCGGCGCCGATTCGCTCGGTGAGCGCTACGCCAAGGAAAACAAGATTCCCACGAAGATTTTCCTTCCGGACTGGAACAGGTTCGGACGCTCCGCCGGATACAAGAGGAATGTCCTCATCATAAATGAATGCGACAAAGTAGCAGCCTTCTGGGACGGTTACTCCAAGGGGACCAAGCATTCCATAGACATCGCAAGGGCGCAAGAGAAAGAAGTCTTTATCTTTAAATTCTAAGTATAACCAGCGGAATCGCAGAATAAAGGCAGATTCCGCTAAAAATAAACACATTATGCAATTCAAGAAAATCACATCGGTTGACATGCTCTTCGACGAGGTCAAAAAAGGAAATAAGAAATACTTCATTCAACTGAATTTCGGCGCAAGAAGCAGCAAGCACATCTCCCGTGGGAAGACCAAAGGAACCCTCGCCATCACAAACCACATCGACGGCACGCGCCAGATCCTCACCCGTGAACAGATACTGGACGAATCACTGACGAACATCGGTAAGGCAATCGCCTACGGCGCCTTCTGGCAGGAATGCTCCTGAATACCTCCTTAATTAGTTTCACCTGTATCACGACTTCCTTTCCGCACGGGCCCTCGCTGACGCTCGTTTTTCCCGAAAATCTCCACCCTACGGGTAGTATTTTCTGGAAAACCCTACGGAAAGGAAGTTTCGTTTGATATCGCTTGCACAGATTTTTCCCCTTCTGCGTGGGAATACTCCCACGCCGGGATAAAATCCTTGCAAAGCTACAAACGAAACACAACGACTAAAAAAACGGACTATGAACGTACATGACTTAACCAGGGAACATCTGGTCCAACTCAAAGAACGTTACCTCATCGAGCTGGCAAACGAAGGAACCTTCGCCCAGGTGATGAACGTAGACTACGACTCCCCTTCATACCACGACATGATAAATGCTGACGAACTCGTACCGGACGACGTCATCTTCAACGAGTACGAAAGCACAGAATTCACCGAAGACGACTTCTGGAAATAAAACGCACAAGCCATGAAACACGTACTCCACTCCGTCTACGTCTGCAAAGCCGGAGACTACTCCAACAACGGACTTTCCAACCGCGTTGACAGCGCCTATCTCTTCTGGGACTGCACAAAAGAAGAGGCTATTGCCTGGTGCAATGCCAACGGCAAAGACCCCGAAAAACAGTTCTACCTCGTGAAAAGGGAAATCTGGGAAGAAAACCACTCCTACGCTGAACCCCTCATCAAGCCACAAGGTATGATGCAGACCTTCGGAGGAAATTTCCTCTACACCAGCAACGCATTCGGATACAACTTCGGTTACACACGCTGCAACGTACCAATTCCCATCCATGACCGTTTCATTGAGGAAATATCAGAGTAAAACACACACGCCTTATGAAAATCAAGATATTCACAGACGGAGCCTGCTCCGGCAACCCCGGCCCCGGCGGCGCG
>CAMOVV010000046.1 GCA_946627685.1 uncultured Bacteroidales bacterium | reverse complement strand
GAGCATATCCTTGAGGGCGTTGGCAGCCTCCTCGAGGCTCATCGCCACCACGACGCCCTTGCCGGCCGCAAGACCGTCATATTTCAGCACGACGGGGATGCTCCCGGCCTTCACATATTCCAGGGCTTCGGAATAGTCGGTAAAAGTCTTGTAGGAGGCGGTAGGAACCCCCTTTTTCTCCATTATCTCCTTGGCGAAACTCTTGCTCGACTCTATCGCGGCCGCAGCCTTCGACGGGCCGAAAATCCTCAGTCCCGCTGCGCGGAAGGCATCTGAAATCCCCGCTGAAAGAGGAACTTCAGGCCCCACGACCGTAAGGTCTATATGCTCCCTGCGGGCGAATGACAGAAGTTCATCAACCTTTCCGTCCCCTATCGGCACGCACTCCGCCAGGGCCGCGATGCCGGCGTTCCCGGGAGCGCAGAAAATTTTCTTGACGTAGATGGAACGGCTGAGGGCGTCCACGATGGCGTGTTCGCGTCCGCCGCCGCCGACCACCAGCACCCTCGCCTCTTTCAGATTCTCAAGGCCGATGGTGGGACCGTCCGGCTTGTGGACAGGCACTGTGACAAAAATTCCCATAGGATATCAGTGTTTGAAATGTCTTTCTCCGGTCATAAGCATGGGGATGCCGCACTCGTCCGCCTTCTTCACAGAGTCCTCGTCGCGGACGGAACCGCCGGGCTGGACAATGGCGGCAATCCCGTAGGAAGCCGCGGCGCTGACGCAGTCGTCGAAGGGGAAGAAACCGTCGGAGGCGAGGACACAACCGGCTGACTTGATGTCGGTTCCCTCTTCCTCAAGGGTGGCGGCCGCCTGCCTGAGGGCTATCCCGGCGGAACCGATGCGGTTCATCTGGCCGGCGCCCACGCCGTAGAGCATTCCGTTCGCCGCGACGACTATTGCATTGGATTTCACGTGCTTGACCATGCGCCAGGCAAAGTCGAGGTCGGCCAGCTGGGCCTCCGAAGGAGCAGCCTTGGTAACGCACATCGAAGCCTCGACCTTCCTGGTGGCGATGTCGAGCTCCTGCACAAGGAGGCCGCCGTTGACGGAAACAAGCTGTCTCTGAGGCCCTTCGAAAGGAGTCATGTCAACCTGAAGCAGCCGGAGGTTCTTCTTGGAGCGAAGAAGCTCGAGGGCGTCGGGGGCGAAGGATGGGGCCATCACAATCTCAAGGAAGATGGGTTTGAGAAGCTCCGCCACTTCGAGGGTAACTTGGCGGTTGAAGCCGACGATGCCTCCGAAGATGCTGGTCTTGTCTCCTTCGTAGGTCTTCTTCCAGGCATCAAGGATGTCCTTGCCGACGGCAGCGCCGCAGGGGTTCATGTGCTTGAGGCCCACGGCGAAGGGTTCGGAGAACTCCCGGACTATGTTAAGGGCTGCGTTGGCGTCCTGTATATTGTTGTAGGACAGCTCCTTGCCGTTTAGCTGGACAGCAGTGGCGAGGGAATAGGGCACAGCCTTCGGGGCCTTGTAGAACTTCGCCGCCTGATGGGGGTTTTCGCCGTAACGGAGGGACTGTTTCTCGTCAAACTCGAGGAAGAGCTTTTCAGGAAGGGATGCCTGCTCCCGCATATACGCCGAGATGGCCATGTCGTACTCGGCAGTGTGGGTATAGGCCTTGGCGGAAAGCTGAAGACGGGTTTCAGGGGTGGTGTTTCCCGTGGCCCTGATTTCTTCAAGGACGGTGTCATAGTCCTCAGGATTGACCACGACAGTAACAGAGGCCCAGTTCTTCGCCGCGGAGCGGAGCATCGAAGGGCCGCCGATGTCAATGTTCTCCACAGCGTCTTCCATGGTGACACCAGGTCTGGCGATGGTCTCGCGGAAGGGGTAGAGGTTGACACAGACCAGGTCGATGGGGGTTATCTCATTATCTTCCAAGGTCTTCATGTGCTCGGGGATATCCCTTCTGGCAAGAAGGGCCCCGTGAATCCTGGGGTGGAGGGTCTTGACCCTGCCGTCGCAGATTTCGGGGAAGCCGGTGACATCGCTCACGCTTGTAACGGGAATCCCCGCTTCCTTAATCATCTTCATAGTACCGCTGGTGGAGATAATCTCCCAGCCCAGGTTGCTGAGTTCCCTCGCGAACTCCACCACTCCCCTCTTGTCGCTGACGCTGATTAACGCTCTCATTTTCAATTATCCTTATTTTTATCGCTGAAATCAAATAATCTCTACTCCCGGACGGTCGGTGACGGTGCCGATGACGCTCGCCCTGTCCCCGTGCGAAGCGAGGATGGCCATAGCCTTGTCCGCATCGGCGGGGTCAAGGGCCAGAACCATGCCTACGCCCATATTGAAGATATTGAACATCTCCCTGTGGGGAATCTTCCCGTATTTCTCGAGGAAACGGAAGATGGGTAGAATCTCCCAAGAACCTTCGCGGACCTCGATTCCCTGGCCCTCACGCAGGATTCGGGGGATGTTTTCGTCAAAACCTCCTCCCGTAATGTGGGCCACTCCGTGGACATCGACATTGCGGATGACGTCCAGCACCTGACGGACATAAATCCTTGTCGGAGTGAGGGCGACGAGGCCGAGAGGAAGGTCGCTCTCCAGCTCCGGATAGGTCTTGTGAAGGTCGAGGGCATTGTCGCTGAATATCTTGCGGACAAGGCTGAAGCCGTTGCTGTGGACACCCGAAGAGGCGATTCCCACAAGGACGTCCCCGACGGAAACCTTGCTCCCGTCGATAAGTTTCGACTTCTCCACGACTCCGGTGGTATATCCGGCGATATCATACTCCCCGTCCTCGTACATGCCTGGCATTTCGGCGGTTTCACCTCCCACGAGGGCGCAGCCGGCCTGGCGGCACCCTTCGGCGACCCCCGCAACGATGGCTTCCACCACCTCGGGACGGGTCTTGCCCTGAGCCACATAGTCAAGGAAGAAAAGGGGCTCGGCGCCCTGGGAGAGGACGTCGTTCACGCACATGGCCACGGCGTCGATGCCGATGGTGTCGTGCTTGTCCATCGCGAAGGCGATTTTAAGCTTGGTCCCAACTCCGTCTGTGCCGCTCACCAGCACCGGCTCCTTGTAATTCAGCGAAGAGAGGTCGAACATCCCGCCGAAGGCTCCTATATTGCCCATCACCCCCGGCCTCGCCGTAGAAGCCACATGTTTCTTGATACGCCTGACAACGTCATAGCCCGCCTCAAGGCTCACTCCCGCTTTTTCGTAATAGACTGCCATATAATTGAATATTACTTAGTTACTCACCTTTGAAATAACGCACAGCATTCCTGTAGATGGGAAGGTCCATCTCCTGGGGAATGTTCTTGAAAAGATTCCTCTCATACCTTTCCGAATGGCCCATCTTGCCGAGAATCCGGCCGTCCCGGGAGATTATTCCCTCGATGGCATACCAGGAGCCGTTGGGGTTGTCGGGAGAGGACATAGTGACGTTCTCGTCGATGGAATCGACATACTGGAAGGCCACCTGGCCGTTTGTAAACAGCTCTTTGGCAAGGGTTTCGTTCACTACGAACTTGCCCTCTCCGTGGCTGACGGGAATGGTGAACTCGTCTCCGACGTTCATCCCGGCAAGCCAGGGGGAAGCCGTCGTAGCCAGACGGGTGGTGACCATCGTCGAAACGTGACGGTTGATATCGTTGCGGAAAAGGGTCGGAGAGTCTTTGGTCACGCAGCCGGTCTTCCCATAAGGGAGAAGGCCGGATTTGACCAGGGCCTGGAAACCGTTGCAGATGCCAAGGATGAGGCCGCCACGGGCGAGAAGCTCCTGAACGGCAGACGCAATCTTCTCATTGCCAAGGACATTGGCGATAAACTTGCCACTTCCGTCAGGCTCGTCTCCGGCAGAGAATCCTCCGCAGAGGGACAGAATCTGGCAGCGGGAAATGTTCTCCGCCATCTCGTCGATAGAGCGGAAAATATCATCCTGCGTGAGGTTCCTGAACACTCCGAAACAAGTGTCGGCCCCGGCTTCACGGTAGGCCTTGGCCGTATCGTAGTCGCAGTTGGTGCCCGGGAACACGGGAATGTAAACCTGCGGCCTGGCGATGGCGGGGCCTGCGAATCTGAGGCTTTCCTTACTGGCTTTGAAAGGCTTCACGCCTTCCATTCCCTTGGGAAGAGTCCTCTTCATATCGGGCTTGCTGACTACGGGATAGACCTCGGCCCAGGGAGCTTCATTGGCCTGCATCAACTGGAAGATATTGAAATTCTGGCCGTTGATTCTAAGGTTCCCGTCCTCGCCGGGAGTTACCGTCCCGAGGTATTCAGCGGCGGGAGAATCCAGCTCTCCTTCAGCCTCGACAAGGATTGAACCGGGAGCCACGCAGAAAAGGGCGTCCTCGTCCACTTTCACGTCTATGCCGAAGGCGTTGCCGAAAGCCATCTTGCAAAGGCCCTCGGCCGCCCCGCCCGCGCCCACGGCGAAGGCGGATACTATCTTTCCGGAAAGAATACTCTCGTGGATATATTTCCAATTGGATTTAAGCGCCTCAGTATCAGGCATAGAATCCTCGAGAGGGTTGTGCCTGAAAAGATAAATCCTGTTCCCCTCCCACTTGAACTCGGGGGAAATGACCTCCGAAGCCTTTACGGTGGTGATGCCGAAGGCGACGAGAGTCGGTGGTACATGGAGGTTGTCTTCGAAGGAGCCGCTCATGGAATCCTTCCCTCCGATGGACGGAAGTCCCAGGGCCTCCTGCATCTTCAACGCTCCCAGCAGGGCAGCGAGGGGTTTTCCCCAGGTGTGGGGGTCGGAGGTCATCCTCTCGAAATACTCCTGATAGGAGAATCTCATCTTCTCGTAAGAGCCGCCGGCGGCGACCACCTTGGCGCAGGCCTCGACGACCGAATAGGCGGCCCCGTGCCAGGGACTCCACGAGCAGAGGAAGGGGTCGTAGCCCCAGGCCATCATGCTGGCGGTGTCCGTAACACCGTCGGTGGGAAGTTTCTGGACGGAAACCTGGGCCTCGGTAGCCTGGAGAAGGCCTCCGTAAGGCATAAGCACGGTGGAGCGGCCTATTGTGGAGTCGAACATTTCCACCAGGCCCTTCTGGGAACAGACGGACGGCCTTTGCATAAGGTCGAAGAGCTTGTCCTTCAGGGTTTTGCCGTCATATTCCACAGGCGGGGAGAACGGGTCCTTGTCCTCGACGGCCCCTATTACGGCCTTGGCGAAATGACGGGCGCCGGCGCTGTCGATAAAATCCCTCCTGAGGTCCACTACCTTCTCCCCTCCATTGAACATCCTCATCCTCTCGGTGTCCGTAACATTCGCAACATGAGTCACTTCTATATTCTCCTCCGCGCACAGGGCCCTCATCTTCCCCTCATCCTCGGGGGAGACCACGACGGCCATCCTTTCCTGGGACTCGCTGATGGCGAGCTCGGTGCTGTTGAGACCGCTGTATTTGACGGGAACCCTGTCCAGCCAGATGTCAAGGCCGGGGGCGAGCTCCCCTATGGCGACGCTCACTCCGCCGGCTCCGAAGTCGTTCGATTTCTTTATGAGGCATGTCACCTCCGGACGGCGGAAAAGTCTCTGGAGCTTTCTCTCCTCGGGGGCGTTACCCTTCTGCACCTCGCTTCCGCAGGTCTCGAGGGAGCTCTCGTCGTGCTCTTTGGAAGAGCCTGTGGCTCCGCCGATTCCGTCCCTTCCGGTGCGGCCTCCCAAAAGGAGAATCACATCACCCGGGACGGGATTCTCGCGGCGGACGTTCTCAGCCTTCACGGCCCCTACGACGGCCCCGATTTCCATCCTCTTGGCGGTGTAGCCGGGATGGACGATTTCCCGCACATGGGTGGTGGCAAGGCCTATCTGGTTGCCGTAGGAGGAATATCCGGCGGCCGCCTTGCGGGAGATAACTTTCTGCGGGAGCTTGCCGGGAAGGGTCTCGGAGACGGGTTTCCAGATGTCGCCCGCTCCCGTAACCCTCATGGCCTGATATACATAGGCCCTGCCGGAAAGGGGATCCCTGATGGCTCCTCCAAGGCAGGTGGCAGCCCCTCCGAAAGGTTCAATCTCGGTGGGATGGTTGTGGGTTTCATTCTTGAACATAAGGAGCCAGCGCTCGACAGCCCCGTCATTGTCCACATCGACATAGATGCTGCAGGCGTTGTTTTCGCCACTGACCTCCATGTCGTCCAGGAGGCCCCTTTTCCTGAGATATTTCGCTCCGATAGTGGCTATATCCATGAGGGTCACCGGCTTGCCTTCGCGGCCCAGTTCCTTCCTCATGTCCATGTAGAGCTTCAGCGAATCCTCGATTCCCTCCTTTGCGAAGGACTCCTCGACCCGGATGTCCGTCAGTTCGGAGGTGAAGGTGGTGTGGCGGCAATGGTCGCTCCAGTAAGTGTCGAGGATGCGGAGTTCGGTCTCGTTGGGGTCGCGGCCCTCTTCTTTGAAATATCTTATCACCTCTCCGAGGTCGTCCCCGTTCATGGCAAGGCCCATTTTCTTGCAGAAACCTTCCCTGTCGGTCATTTCCCGGAACCCTTCGAGGACGGGCACCGGCTTCACCGGAGCATATTCCGTGTCAGAAAGGACGGAGAGGTCTTTTTCGCGGGATTCGACGGGGTTGATGGAATAATGCCTGATTTTCTCCACGTCGGCGGCGGAGGTGTCATTGTCGAAGATGAGAAGCCTCGAACTCTTTATCCTGACCTTCGCCGCAGGGTCTATCAGCCTCACGCAGGCTTCGGCAGAGGCCGCCCTCTGGTCGAACTGGCCGGGAAGATATTCTATGGCAATGAGTTTCGCATCTTCCGCGACACCGATTATCCCGAGGGACGTGTCTTCGGAAACCCTCACTTCGTCGGTGACCGTCTCGCCGAAAACTCCGTATTCCGACTTCTCCACCAGGGCGGCGGAGAAACCGAAGAGGTCGTAGATATTTACGAGGCGAAGGGTTCGCAGATGCAGTTGCAGGTTTTCGTTCAGTTCGTTACGCAGGCTTTCAGCCTCCACCCGAAATTCGGGCCTTTTTTCGACATAAACTCTGTAGCTGCTCATTTTCAGATGGTTGTATTGATGATTTTGTCTGCTTGCTGTCTTCTGTATTCATCGAGCTTTTCCGTCAGGGACGGGCAGGAAAGGGCCAGGATTTCCACCGCAAGGATGGCGGCGTTCTTTGCCCCTCCTATGGCGACGGTCGCGACCGGAATCCCCGTAGGCATCTGTACCATGGAGAGAAGGGAGTCGAGGCCTCCGAGGGACTTTGTCTGCATGGGCACGGCGATTACCGGGAGGGTGGTGAGGCCGGCGGCGACTCCCGCGAGATGGGCGGCGCCTCCCGCTCCGGCGATTATGACTCCTACCCCGCGGTCCCTCGCCCCCTTGACGTATTCATACATCAGGTCGGGGGTCCTGTGAGCGCTGATAACCTTTTTTTCGAAGTCCACGCCAAACGCGGACAGTATCTGTTCAGCGCCGGACATTACGTCGTAATCGCTGACAGAACCCATTATAATGGAGACTTTCATAAGAGATTGTTTGTTGCAGTTCGTTAGGGTCGCCAAAAGGCGTCACAAAGATACTGAATCCCCCGGAACTTCACAACACAAACTCCATCATAAATCGAGCAGAAGCTCCACAGGGCAGTGGTCGGAGCCGAAAACCTCGTTGTGGATTTCTGCGCCGGCGATTTTGTCTTTGAGGGAATCGGACACCAGGAAATAATCTATGCGCCAGCCTGCGTTGTTCTCGCGGGCGCGGAAACGGTAGGACCACCAGGAGTATTTCACGATGCCGGGATTGAGGTAGCGCCAGGAGTCGGTGAAACCGCGGGACAGGAGGTCGGAGAATTTTGCCCTCTCCTCGTCGGTAAAGCCTGCGCTCCGGCGGTTCGCGGCGGCGTTTTTAATGTCTATCTCATTGTGGGCGACGTTGAGGTCCCCGCAGCCGACGACTCCCTTCACC
>CAMOVV010000045.1 GCA_946627685.1 uncultured Bacteroidales bacterium | reverse complement strand
TAGCGAACCAGAAAGGCGGGGGAGGAAAGACCACGACCGCCATAAACCTTGCCGCCTCGCTTGCGGTCCTTGAAAAGAAGGTCCTCATCATCGACGCCGACCCCCAGGCCAACACCACCTCCGGTCTCAACTTCTCCCCCGAAGACGACCGGAAAAGGACGGTCTATGAATTGATGATAGGAAAGATAGACGTCCACGACACCCTTATCCAGACCGAGATGTCCAATCTCCATCTCATCCCCTCCCACATCAACCTCGTCGGCGCGGAGATTGAGATGCTCCCCATGGAAAACAGGGAATCCGTCCTCAAGGAGAGAATCGCGCCCGTGAGGGATGAATATGATTTCATCATCATCGACTGCTCTCCCTCCCTGGGACTAATCACCGTAAACGCCCTGACGGCGGCGGACTCCGTCCTGATTCCGGTTCAGCCCGAGTTTTTCGCCCTCGAAGGTCTGGGCAAACTCCTCCAGACCATCAGGATAGTCCAGAAAGGGGTGAACCCCGACCTCACCATAGAAGGCTTCCTCGTCACTATGTTCGACGGCAGGACGAAAGTCCATTCCCAGGTTCTGGCCGAGCTAAAGGAACACTTCAAGGACATGGTGTTCAACACCATCATTACCAGGAATATACGCCTAAGCGAAGCCCCCTCCCACGGAAAGCCCATCATCCTCTATGACGTGATGAGCGCCGGCACCAACAACTACCTCAACCTCGCCAAGGAGGTTATGGACAGAAACGCAATCGAAGTCAATCCATGAGCAGAGAACAAAGAGGACTCGGAAAAGGGCTCGGCGCCCTTTTGGGTGAAGGCGCGGACATAAGCGCCCTCCGCAAACCCGTAGGATACGTCAACAAGGAAATTGCCGGAGCGAGGGAGCCCCAGGACACTTCCGACATAATCCGGATTCCTGTCGATATGATAGAGCCCAACCCCTTCCAGCCAAGGCAGTCCTTCGATACCGAGGCCCTGGACGAGCTGGCCTCCTCCATACGCACCTTCGGCCTCATCCAGCCTATCACCGTGAGGAAAAAGGCGGAAAGCCGCTATCAGATAATCAGCGGAGAACGCCGCTACAAGGCCTGCATGATGGCCGGGATGGACATGATTCCCGCCTATATCAGAGACGCCAACGACCAGGGAATGCTGGAAATGGCCATCGTGGAAAACATCCAGAGGGAGAACCTTGACCCCATAGAAGTGGCCATGAGCTACCAGAGGCTCATTGAGGAATGCAACCTCACCCAGGAGCAGATGGCAGGCAGGGTCGGCCGCAAGCGCGTTTCCATCACCAACTACCTAAGGCTCCTGAAACTTCCCGCCAAGGTCCAGCACGACCTAAAGGTCGGGCTCTTGAGCGTCGGGCACGCAAAGGTCCTCCTGGGAGTGGAAGACAGCGCCCTCCAGGAGCAGCTCTGCGACCTGGTGGTGAAAGACGGCCTGTCCGTCCGCCAGCTGGAGAGCAAGGTGAAGAAGATTCTGGAAAACGGGAAATCTGCCGACGGGGAGTCTTCCTCCGCCTCCTCCCTTCCGGATGAATACAGCCGCGTCCTCGGCCATATCGGCAAATACTTCAACAACAGCATAAGCCTAAGGCGCTCCCCTTCCGGGAAAGGGACCATGACCATCAGGTTCGCTTCCGACGAAGAGGTCTCCCGCTTCCTGAAGGCCCTGGACGACGCAAACCTTTGATTTCCCGGACAGAATGAAAGCTCTTCGGAAGATAATCGCCACCCTCGTCCTTCTCGCCGCATTCTCGGCGGGAGCAAGGGCCCAGTTCCGCGAAGACGCCTTCCAGCAGACCTACAACAACCCCAACGACACCACGGCCATGAAAGACTCCGTGGACAAGATGTTCTCACTGAAGGAGTATCTGGGAGGCCTGCGCCACAAGAACGAGCTGAAGATAGGCACCATGTTCGCAGGCTCGACGGTGTTCATAGGAGGAGAACAGATTTACAACAGGCAGTACTGGAAACTGCCCATCATCTACGGAGGCCTCGGCGCCACCGTGGGCATGGGAATACACTACAGGAACAAATACAACAAGTCCGTGGATGCGTTCGACGCCGCCTACGCCCTCGACCCGGAGACCACCCTCACCATTGACAAAAGGTCCAAAGACCTCAGCACCTGGTGTTTCGCCGGCGCCGGCTTCCTCTACTGGGCCACCCTCATGGACGGCGTCGTCAACTACAAGTCCGACCTCCATCCCCACCCCGGCAAATCCACCCTCTACTCCATCCTCCTGCCCGGACTCGGACAGGCGTACAACGGGGAGTTCTGGAAAATACCCATCTACTGGGCCGGCATCGTGGGCTCAGTCCACTATTACAGGCTGAACAGCACCAACTACAAGAGATACAAGAGAATACACAACGAAGCCACGGACCCGGACATCAAGTACGACGGTCCCGTTTCCGCAGAGACGGCCCTTTATTACAGGAATGTTTTCCGGCGCTACAGGGACTATTCCGTCGTGGCCCTTTTCGGTTTCTACCTTTTACAAGTCATTGACGCCAACGTCTTTGCCTATATGCAGGACTTCGAGGTCAGCGACGACCTCAGCGTAAAAGTCTCCCCCGCCGTCATCGTTCCTGAAATGAACTACGCGCAGGGGCCGATTCCGTCCACATCCAATTCGGCCTTCGGTCTCAGACTGGGCCTAACCTTCTGATGACATGAGAAATACAAAATATATTATTCAAGCCGTCGCCGTCCTCCTTCTGCTCCTTATCCCGGAAAGCGGAGCCTGGTCGCAGCACAAGAGGCTGCAGGATTTCAAAAAGCCATCCTTCGTCCGCCAGGGCAAGACCAGGAGGCAGCTCCAGAAGGAAAATGCCGAGCTTCAGAAGCAGATTGACTCGCTGAAAGCCGACATAGTGGAATACCAGAACGACAAGAGGCTCACCGACAGCCTTGCCGCCGACATCATGGACATGTACGAAATCAGCAGTTCCAGAAGTGCGGCCGGTCTGAATCCCGAAGACTACAGCGCGGCCGTCTCGGACAGCCTCCTGACCCTCTGGTACCTTCATAACCAGGTGAAAACCAGCCGTGAAGGCGAAGGCCTTGACATGGACGTCGTACACCTTACCTCCACCACCCCGGACAAGGTTTACCTCCAGAGGCTGGCCGCCATGAATTCCTTCATCACCCTCCCCTTCAACGAGACGGTGAGGAACTACATCATCCTCTACTCCGAGAAAATGCCCACGAAGATGTCCCATATCCTCGGCCTCTGCCAATACTATATGCCTATCTTCGAGGAAGTTTTCTCAAAATATGACATGCCGCTGGAACTCAAGTACCTGGCCATAATCGAATCAGCCCTCAACCCCGTGGCCGTCTCGAGGGCCGGAGCCAAGGGCATGTGGCAGTTCATGTACCGCACCGCTTCGCTGTACGGCCTCAAAATCAATTCCTTCGTGGACGAGAGGCTGGACCCGGTGAAATCCGCCGACGCCGCCGCCCGCTACCTGAGGGACGCCTACAGCATCTTCGGCGACTGGAACCTTGCCATCTCATCTTACAACTGCGGGGCCGGGAACGTGAACAAGGCTATCAAGAGGGCAGGAGGAAAGACCGACTTCTGGTCAATCTACGAATATCTCCCGCGCGAGACCAGAGGCTACGGGCCGGCTTTTGTCGGAGCCATGTACGCCATCACCTACGCCAAAGAATACGGACTGATTCCGGAAAGGGTGCCCATGCCCGCCCACGTGGACACGTTCAACATCCAGAAGATGCTCCATTTCAAGCAGATAAACGAGCTGGTCGGAGTCCCTATGGAGGACCTTCACAACCTCAACCCCCAGTATATCTCCGACATCATCCCGAGCGAAAAGGAAGGCAATATCCTGAGGATTCCCTACCAGTACACAGGGGCTTTCGTGGAGAACGAAGACTCGGTTTACACATATAAGGAGAAAGAGCTCTTCAGCCCTGCCACCCTCACCAATATCCGCGAGAACAACAGCGCCTCGGGCTCGGGCGGCGGAAGGATTGTGTATAGGGTCAGGAAGGGAGACTACCTCGGCAGGATAGCATCCAGATATCACGTGAGCGTCAATCAGATAAAAAGGTGGAACAACCTCAGGAGCAATAATCTCAGCGTGGGACAGAGGCTCTACATCTATACGGGAGGCAGCGCTCCGGCAGCAGCGTCTTCACAGCAAAGCGGAGGGTCATCATCCTCCAAGGCTGCATCCGCGGGCGCCTCTACATACACCGTCCGAAGCGGCGACACCCTCACCTCCATCGCCTCGAAATACCCCGGAGTGAGCGTTGCGGACATACAGAAGGCAAACGGGATTTCAGGCTCGAAGATAAGGGTCGGGCAGAAGCTGAAGATTCCCGGAAAGTAACCGGTTATAAATTAATGTTTACCTGCAACTTAAGCCCGGAGTCCCCGGGCTTTTCCATATCTTTGGCATAGCCTGTGGTCCAGGCCCTGAGGCAGAGTCTGTACCTGTTGTATCTACCCGGGGAAACGAACTTTAGGGCGCAGTATGCGGAAAGGCCGTATCCTCTCCCGTAATAAGCCGGAACCGTGAAATTCCCTGGAGCGTCCCTCTCATACACATAGATTCTGTCGTCCCAGCTGTCTATACGGAACACCGTCCCCCGCAGGTAACAGGAAAGCCGGTCTCCCTTATACCCGGCTTCCGCATAGGAAAGGGCTCCGAATCCCTTGCAGAAAAGGACATTACCCCTTATCGCCGCAGTCATGGGCCCCCGGGCGAAATTAACGTCCAGTCTCGCGTCGGTACGGTTCCTGATGCCATACCCCCTCAGTCTCTCCCCTATCCTTGCCGTCACCTTCCAGGCTTCCCCTTGCAGCAGAGGGAATTTCAGCAGCGCTTTCACCTGGCCCTTTTCCCCCTTCGCCGAGCATCTTGCATCAATGGTAAAATCCATCGCTCCACGGGACAAACCGAACGCTGCCCCGTATTCATCGGTGACCTTGGTCCCCGCCCTGGCCGCTCCCGAATAAGGGTTGGAATACCCCGCCGGATAACCTCTGGCAAGGGCGGAAAACCTCCACTCCCCTCCAAGGGGCACGCTGACTCCTCCCAAAGCCGCAATCGCCTTTCCCTGATTGCAATAAGCCACCTCACCGAAACAATCGATTCCGGAGATGCAATAGTGAAAATCTGCTGATACCGCGCCCCCGGAAATCCATGTCGCGCCGCACTGTCCCAAGCGGGAATAAAAGGTGAGGTTCTGGAAGGCCCCGGCTGAGAAGTCAAGCCTCCCTCCCGCATCCATCCATTTTTTCAACCCCGGGAAAAAGACTCCGGCGCTGTAGCCAAAGCGGCCGAAAACGGCCTCCGCCGCTACTCCACGATACGGGACCGCAGAGGAGAAGGTCACGGCGGGGGCGATTCCCGACGGCCTTCGGCAGAAAGAGGAGGCGCCGGCAAAACCGGAAAGGGAGAACCCGCTCCACATCGCAAGGCCCTGGCCGAAACGGGCATGATAATCCCCGGCAATGATTGTCGAGACCTTCGACCTGGGACGTACCAAGGCGGAAAAAGAGCTCGACCCTGGCGGAAAGGAGGCATCGGAAAAATTGCTCCTTGAGGCAAATCCTGCCTCGAACCTGTCGCCTGAAAAGAACTTGTATCGAAGGCCCCAGCTGCTGCGCGAATCACCTTTGACTCCCCCTTTCAAAAGGATTTCCTGCTTCACCCTCCCCTTTTCAAGGGACGACGCTCCAGGAGGGGCGAAAGACTCCAGGCTGATGAAAGGGCGGAGCCTTTCCACCGCATCCCGTCCGAAACCGTCAAGGGAAGACAGTTCTGTGAAGGACAGGATATCTCCGTTCCTTGAGCGCCAGTCAATTATGGAAGCCGCCTGGTAAGGGGTGAAAAGACCGCTGGAAACAAGGCGGGAGCGGGATGCCGTGTTTATCCTGACCTTCCTCTCCAGCATGGAGGAAAGTCTTTCCATCTCGGATTCGTCAAGTTCCTCGGGGGAAAACGCTCCGGCCGCAAGAGCCAGCGTATCAGACCTGTCCTGGGCCGGCAGGGTCAGGGAAAGAAGGATGCCGCAGGCGAGGGCAAGGCAGAAGAATGAAGCTTTCATGTTTTGTCAGGTTTCCGCCAAATATATCAAAGGAGAAGGAGAAAAACGAAAAGAAAAATGTTATGGAAGATTTATTTTGCGTATTTTTGTAAATCTTATTAAAACCAGCGGATATGAACGACAAAATCATACTGTTCGACAAGACATTCAAGCCTTTCATCCCCTATGCAAAAATAGAGAAGGCCATCGACGGGGTGGCCGCAGCAATCAACCGGGACTTCGAAGGCTGCACGGACATCCCCATCCTTCTCTGCGTCCTGAACGGTTCCGTCATGTTCACGGCCGAGCTTATGAAAAGGCTGAATTTCCGCTGCGAGCTGGTTTCAATGAAACTCACCTCCTACAGCGGCACCCATTCTACCGGCAAGGTACGCCAGGTGATGGGACTCACTTCCAGCGTCAAGGACCGCAGGGTCATCGTAGTAGAAGACATTGTGGACACGGGAGCCACGATTGCCGACCTGGTGGATATCCTTCACGGCGAAGGAGCGACGGACGTAAAGATTTGCACCATGCTCCTTAAGCCCGAGGTTTATACCAAAAGCGTCAGGCTGGACTATGTGGGAATGGAGATACCCAACGATTTCATCGTCGGCTTCGGCCTTGATTACGACCAGCTTGGAAGGAACCTCCGCGACATCTACGTGCTGGACACCGATGCCGACGGCACCCCTGACACCATCAAGGAAATAAAAAACACAGGTAAAATGAAATACTATGTTCTTTTCGGGCCTCCGGGAGCAGGCAAAGGCACCCAGGCCACGGCGATAGCCGAAAAATTCAACCTCTGCCACATCTCCACCGGAGACCTTCTCAGGAAGGAAATCGCAGCCGGCACCGCTCTCGGCCTCAAGGCCAAGTCTTTGATTGACGCCGGCTCCCTCGTTCCCGACGAAGTGGTCGAAGGAATGATTGAAAATCAGTTCGATACGGTCAAAGGTGTGGAAGGCTTCCTTCTCGACGGCTTCCCCAGGACCATAGCCCAGGCCGAAGCTCTCGACGAGATGCTTGAAAAAAGAGGCGAAGGAGTCACCGCCCTTCTCGCCCTCATGATTCCTGACAGCCTCATCTTCGAGCGCATCAAGCACCGCGCCGCCATCGAAGGCCGGGCAGACGACGCCTCCGACGAGACCATCGCCAACAGGATTAAAACCTATCACGAAAAGACCGAGCCCCTCATCAACTACTATAAAGGAGCCCGCAAATACAATGAAATCGACGGAGAAGGCGGCATAGAAGCCGTTCGCGCCCGCATCTTCGCCCTGATGGAGAAATTCTAGCGACCCTGCATACAGATGCGACTGCTGGTTCTGATTCTGGTCTGGCTTTCCGCCGCCGTTCCCCAGACCGCGAGGCAGGCTGATTCCGTCCGGCGCGCCCGGATGGCGGAGCTGTTCACTTCCGGAGACAACGAAGGCGTCCTCGCCGCGTGCAGGGAACTCATTGACTATCACAAGGCCAACAATAACGAAAAACAGATTTTCGACGCCTACGCCACCTATCTGGACCGCCTCCAGATGTGGGGCAGGTACGATGAGGCGATGACCGTCCTTCAGGAAATGCTCCAGGAGGCTGCGGACAGGGACAGCGACGTGGGAAGGGCCATAACAGAGTTTTGTTTCGGCCAGTTCTATCTTGGCAACCGCCAGCCGAAAGAGGCCCGCATCCACCACCGCAGGGCGTTCATCCGTCTCCAGGAACTTGGAGAAAAGGCAAGGGCCCTTCGCTCGGGATTCAACCTGCAGGCCATCGCAATGAATCTGGAAGACCCGGAAGGAGGGCTGGCCATAAATGATTCCACCCAGGCCCTTTTGGAGCAGCTCGAAGCCGGGCGCATCCATCCGGGAAGCCGTCTAAAGCAGGCCCGCTACCGGATGGTCCTCCTG
>CAMOVV010000044.1 GCA_946627685.1 uncultured Bacteroidales bacterium | reverse complement strand
GGGCTCCTTGCCTTGACGCTGTGGTCAACGTATTGCTCCTCGCCCAGGCCGAACCTCTCGATATATTCCTTTACCGTAATCCATTCAACCTCAATATCAGGATGCTCCGCGCAGAAACGCCCGATGCCCGAGTATGTGTCGGAGAAATGCTGGGGAATCTCGTAATCCTCCTCTATTACTATCAAGGAATTTTCCGGCGCCCGCATGATTTTTTCGCCAAGACGCTCTCTCGTGGTGGGGACGCAGACGAAGGAAGAGCCGTCGAGTCCTTTAAGCCTGAACGGACGGAAAATGTCATCCCCCGCTATGACAGGAACCCACGAGACGTCGCTTTCCTTCAGAATCCAAGGAAGCTGAGGGTGATATGCCCTCTCCTGCAGGTAGAAGCCGTCGGTGGGTCCCGCTATGTTCTCGATAATTTTGGTTCCGAGGCAGGCGCAGCGGAAGTTGGTTTCTCCGTCCATGTTGACGTTGACCGGCTCTGAATAGAAGGTGCCTGTAAAATTGAGCTGTCCCTTTCTCTGGAGCTCCAGGGCGTGCGTCAGCACATGTGGGGCGGTGATTTTCAAAGAACCGGCGGTCTGTCCGGAGAACTGGACCTGTCCCTTGAAATCGGGATGCTCGTCCATGAAATCCAGAAGGTTCTCGTAAATGACCGGAAACTGTTCCCAAATCGTTGTCCGGACATAGCGGTCATAATTCATGTTCCCGTGAAGGATGAAGCTCATATACACCTTCTTTGGGGCGTCCTTCGCAACGAGGGAGGCTGTGGCCAGGGACAGGGCCGTCAGGACAGAGACAAGGCGGATGTTCATAACAGGATGATTCTGGATTTGTTTCCAAATTTAGGAAAAAATGGCGAGAAGGAACAATCGGCAGGCCGACATTTTCTTTTTGCCGCCCTCTTCGGTTTATCTATGTGGATTTTGTATATTTGTAGAGTTATGTATATGAAACGGATTCTTTTAATCGCAGTGATGCTGCTGCCTCTGGGCCTTTCCGCCCAGGACAAGGTCGTAAAAAACATTCTTGAACTTGGCCGTACGGACAACCGTACCATGGAATATGCAGATTATATCGCAAGGAATATCGGCGGCCGTCTCGTCGGCACCCACATGCTCAACCATGCCGAGGACTGGGTGGCGGAGACGTTCCGCTCATGGGGCCTGGAAGTAACTGTCCAGGAGGCTGTTGAGATTGGTGTCGGTTTCGACAGGGGGCCCTGGTCCGGGAGGATGCTGTCGGAAGACGGGATGCCGCTCCACTTCGGAACACCGGCCTACACCGCCGGCACCCGCGGCCCGGTGAAGGGAAGGGTCTTTCTGGAGCCGAAGACCAGGAATGAGTTTGAGAGGGTGAAAGGCGCCCTGAAAGGAGCCTGGGTTCTTGTTGAAACGGCGCCGAAGAACGGTCTTGCCATAGATTCAAGTCCCAGGGCCGATTCCCTTCGCGCGTCCCTGCTCTCAGAGGGAAAGGAAGGCTCAGTGCTGCTTTACAAGGAGATGGTGGATGCCGGAGTCCTCGGTTTCATCCGTCCCGCCGTCGCTCCGATGCAGGTGCTTTACAACCGCGCGACCTGCTTCGACCTCACCATGGACAATCTTCCGAAGGCCTGCGACATCATCCTGGACGAGCGTCAGTTCGAGATTATCAAGCAGAAAACCGTCAGCCGGCAGGACTTCCTTTTGGAATTTGACATCCGCAACCACTTCTTCCCCGGCCCGATGAAGCACCATAACATCCTTGCCGTCATCAAAGGAACAAAATATCCGGATGAATATGTGATGCTGGGGAGCCATCTTGACGCCTACGACATAGCCACGGGCTCGACGGATGACGGACAGGGAGTCTGCGTCACGATGGAGACGGCCCGTCTTCTCGCCGCTTCCGGAGCCAAACCCAAGCGTTCCATCATGTTCTGCATCTGGACAGGAGAGGAATATGGCCTTCTGGGGTCGAAGTATTTCGTTGAAAACAAGACGGTTCCCTGGGACAAAATTTCCAATTACTTCAATCGTGACGGAGGCCCTCTCGCGGCCGTTTCCGTGACCGTGCCCCCGGCCATGTATGACGATTTCAACGAGGTCTGCAAGCCCCTTTTCGACTACAATCCCGACATTCCGTTCACCGTGAACAAGCGTGAAGGCGACCCTTCCCCCCGCCCCGCCCGCGCCGGAGGTTCCGACCATGCCTACTTTGCAATCAACGGAATACCGACAATATCGTTCAGGGAAAAGGACGTCTTCGGCTATGATTTCAACTACCGCGATATCTGGCACACCGAAGACGACCTGTTCGACAAGCTGATACCGGCCTACATGGAACATTCGGCCGTCGTTCAGGCGGTTACGGCCTACGGCATTGCAAATCTGGACCATTTGCTGTCCCGTCAGGGCCTTTACAGAGAGCAGTAAACCAAACCCATATATGAAAAAGATTCTTTTAGCCCTTGTATTGCTCTGCGGGACCGTTTCACTGTCCGGTCAGCAGGTTGTCTGGAAAATCGGAGAGAAAGACGGCTCCGCCAAAGAGTTCGCCCTCGCGCCGGGAGATTATGAGAATTTCGTCCAGAGCGATTTCGGTTTCGAGGACAAGTATTTTCTCGTGGGATATTCCAATCCGGCGACAGACTTCCCTTACGTCCTTCCCGGACCCCGCGACAGGTGGGCCGGATCTTCCGGAGGCGCCGGCACCCGCACCCAGGTGATTAATGTTCTGTTCGGCCTTCAGCAGGGGGCGTCCGAGGCTCCCGCCGTCCTCGCGATAGACCTTGCCGGAGTGAATAAAGACCGTTCAGTGCTGAAGGTTACGGTCAACGACACTCCCTTCTATCGGGAAGTGTCCGGAGGAGATGACAGGATAATCAAAGGGGATATCAGGGAAGGGGACGGCCGTACCCTGGAAATAACCCTTCCCGAAGGGACCCTGAAGGAAGGAGGAAACCAGGTTTCCATGACCATCCTTGAAGGTTCCTGGGTGGTTTTCGACCAAATCCGTCTGGAGAGCCTGTCGGGCCTTAAAACAAGGCAGGTAAATCCTTATGCCTTCGTACGGGGCGTCAGGGCCGCGGAGTATGAGCTGGAGAATCAGGGCCGGTTCCAGCCCCTTCTTGTCGATGTGGAGCATCTCGGGGACTTCCGCGAGCTGTCCGTAAACCTCGACGGGAAGAAGATATATTCGACCCGTATCGACTCCGCCCGCTATGTCCTGGAAGTGCCGATGAAGTCTGTAAAGAAGGCTAAAAAGTCTAATTATCAGATATTTGCGGATGGCTTCCTGTTGGAAGAAGGAAAGGTTGTGAGAGGGCCTCAGCCTCTTCAGACCCCGGCCGATTACGTTGATACCCGCATGGGCACGGCACATTCCCGCTGGATGATAGCTCCCGGGCCGTGGATGCCCTTCAGCATGGTCAAGCTCAGTCCCGACAACGAGAACGCCGGCTGGCAGTCCGGCCATCAGCCCAGCGTCGAAAGCATAGGCTGCTTCTCCCATATCCATGAATGGACGATGGCGGGACTCGGAGTCATGCCCACCAACGGCCCCCTGCAGACCCAGGTCGGCGACCAGTACAGGCCGGACGAGGGTTACCGCTCCCGCATCGACAAGACTACCGAGGAAGCCCCCCTGGGCCGCTACCGCGTATATCTTTCCGACACCGGAATCTGGGCCGACATGACGGCCACCGAAAGGGCATCCCTGATGAAATTCACCTTTCCTTCCGACAAAGACGGCAGGGTGATGATAGACCTCGGCATCCCCGCCGAATACAGGTATGAGCTTGTGGATGTGGATGTCAGGAAAGTCTCTCCCACCAGAATCGAAGGAGTGAGCCATCAGCTTTCGCCCCGCCCCCATGTGTGGAGCAACGACGCCGACCAGGAGTACACCGTCCATTTCGTCATGGAATTCGACTCTCCGATACTCCGCACGGGCGTGTGGAAGGAGAACGAGACGGAGTGGGCCGACCGCCTCGAAGCCGGCAACGTCAAGGACGCTGGCATGTTTGTGGAATTTGACACGAAGGCTCATCCTGAAGTGATGGTCCGTACGGGCATCTCCCTTGTGAGCGTGGAAAACGCCGCCCTCAACCTCAGAACCGAGATTTCAGACCGTTTCGGCTGGGATTTCAATGCTGTCGTTGACAACCAGAAAGCCGTCTGGAACGATATTTTCGAACGTATCGAGATTTCGACGGACGACAGGATTGAAAAGGTCCGTTTCTACACCAATATGTTCCGAGCCATGTGCAGGAACACCTGGAGCGACGTCAACGGCGACTGGGTGGCTCCCGACGAGACCGTCCGCCATCTGGACAACAAAAACCATGTGGCGCTTGGCTGCGACGCCTTCTGGAACACGTTCTGGAACCTCAACCAGTTCTGGAACCTTGTCACCCCCGAGTGGAGCTCCCGCTGGGTCAATTCGCAGCTTGCCCTGTATGATGCCTGCGGCTGGCTCGGGAAGGGCCCTGCCGGCATGGAATATATCCCGGTGATGGTCGCGGAGCACGAGATACCCCTCATGGTGTCAGCTTATCAGATGGGAATCAGGGATTATGACGCCGAACATGTCTTCGAGGCCATAAAGAAGATGCAGACGACCCCCGCTACCCAGGTGGCCGGCGGATTTGCCGGGAACCGCGACCTTATCCCGTACCTCAAGTATCATTACGTTCCCTACGAGAAAGGACGTTTTTCAAATACGCTGGAGTATTCCTACGATGACTGGACGGTTTCCCAGATGGCCAAAGCTCTTGGAAAAGAGGAAGATGCGCGCGTTTTCGGAGAGAGGGGAACATGGTGGAAGAACGCGATAAATCCGGCTTCCGGCTATGCCGAAATGAGGGATACCACAGGAGGTTTCCTCAAAGATTTCGACCCTTTCCGCAGCGGGGCCAACAAGCATTACGTCGAAGGTAATGGCTGGCAGCTCAGCTATTTCGTGCCGCAGGACGTTCCCGGCCTTGTGGGAATCATGGGAAAGAAAGACTTCATAGACCGTCTCGACTGGGGGTTCCGCGCTTCCGAGCCGATGAGGTACAACGCCTCCAACGAAGCATACTGGGACTATCCCGTGGTCCAGGGCAACCAGCAGAGCATGCATTTCGCCTTCCTGTTCAACTGGGCCGGCGCTCCCTGGCTCACCCAGAAATGGTCCCGCTCCGTGGCTGAACGCTACTACGGGGCCGGAGTGTCCAACGCCTATCTTGGCGATGAAGACCAGGGACAGATGAGCGCCTGGTTCGTCATGGCGGCCCTCGGGCTCTTCCAGATGGACGGAGGTTGCAGCGTGAATCCGGTGTATGAGATTGCCAGTCCCCTGTATTCCAAGGTCGTCATCAATCTCGGAAAACGCTATGGAAGGGGAGAGAAATTCGTCATCGAAGCCAGGAACAACTCCCGCCGCAACATCTATGTCCAGAGCGCCGTCCTGAACGGAAAACCCCTCAATTCCTTCAAGTTCCCCGCATCGGAGCTTTTGGGCGGAGGAAGCCTCGTGCTGGAGATGGGACCTGAGCCCAACAAAGCCTGGGGCACGGAATAGTAAAGGTGCGAAAGACTGCAAAAAAAGGTCGGCGGAAAAGTTCTCCGCCGACCTTCATGTTTTGTAATCCGGAAGATTACCTGTAATCAACGAACTCAATGTCAGTGGCTTCCCTCTTGGCGAGGCCGGAGTCTTTCCTGGCGTGCTTGAGGAAGGTGGTGACATCGTCGGCGGCACCCTTGCGGGCGGCGATGATGGCCTTGAGATAGGCTACCTCGGGGCTTGCGCACCTTGCGGCTGCCTGGGCCTTGTCAAGCTGGTCGTTGAGGATGTAGGCCAGAACGGTGTTGTGGCAGCATCCCCTGGCGTCAGCAAGTTCCTGGGCGGCTTTCGAGTAGTTTCCGTTGAGGATGTCAACTACGCCCATGTTGGTCTTGCCTGCGTCCTTGGCCTTCTTGAAGTGCTGCTCCGCAGTCTGGAGGTCACCCTTCCTGAGGGCGATTACGCCGAAGGCGTTCTCGAGGGCGTCATCCTTGGTCTCGACGTTGCGGAAGGCCTTTTCTGCGTTGGAAACCTGGCCTTTTTCGAGATAGGCAACACCGAGGTTGAATCTGGCGCGGTCGGATGCGAATTTGTCAATGGCCTTCTTGTAGAGTTCAATCTTCTTGTCGGCGTTGTTCACGAGGGCGGCGGCGCGAAGCAGGGCCTCTTCGTCGAGGACGTCGATGTTGTCGTCAACGAGCTGCACGAGCTCTTCGGGAGTGAAGTTCTGGTATTCTACGTTGGCGATGAACCTTGCGCGGCGAAGTTCAGGAAGAACGCCGCTCTTCAGCTCGCTGTAAACCTCGGAAATGTTCTTGATTTCGCTTTCGCGGACAGCGGGGTCGCTGTACATGGAAAGAACCCTGAGAATCAGGTCTTTATCCTGTATGTTGGACTTCTCGACGAGTTCCTTGAAGCCTTCCCAGTCCTGACCGATGCTCTTCACCTCGGGATCTGCGATATCCTTGCCCTTGGTGATGTTCTGCCAGGCCTTGTCGGCGGTCTTGGAACGGTTGTCGGAGAGCTTCTTGTTATACTTTTCTCCTCCTTCGGGGGATGCGTAGGCGACGACCTCGGTGCCTGTGATGGTCTTGCGTCCGTTGGCCTTGATTTCATCGAGTTCCCTCTGGAATTCCCTGATGGAAGCGCTGTTGAGCTGGGCTCCGCGAACCTCGGCGGAATTTACGTTGTAGAGAATCTGGCCTTCAGCGGTCTGCTTGATGACGGCCTGGTAGTTGTCGGCCTTATAGGGAACCTGTCCTTCCTGCTTCACCAGCATATAGGTGGTGTTCACGCCGTCGGCGACCTTCTTGGTGGGGAGCTTGATGGACTTGCCTTTGTATTTGGCCACGCCGCGAAGCTCAAGATGGGACTGCTCCATGCCTTCAACATAGTCGAAATGAACCTTGTCCTTTACGACTCCGCCGGCGGAGGCGACCACCTTGAAATTATCTTTTACCTTGTCTCCCTGATACTTGAGGACTCTTCCCTTGGCCTCTCCACCGTCATAAACGATTACAGGGGTAACCTCGAGGATGGCCTTGGGGTGGAAGTAATCTTTCGGATAAGTGACCGTGATGTCAGCGTCGATGCTGCCGGCAACCGCCTCAAGGACGCCGGGGTTGCAGGAAACCTTTACGTTGGAAGCCTGCTGGACCATCTTTTCGGCAGATGAGCAGGCAACCATGGCAACAGATACTGCCAGGGCCGCGAATAATTTTAATTCTTTCTTCATAATATGTAAGACATTTAATTATTGATAACCTTCAATCAGGCGACATCCACAAATATAACCATTATTTTTAATAAACAGACTTTTTCTCCCTGCCACAGGCTCCCGTGAACTCTCCGGAGGCGGCAAAAAAACGGCCCGCAGCCCCCTGAAACGGCGATTCCCGGCCAAAAATCCCCAAAAATAGGGATTGCGGCCTTTCTGATGGTGCCGTACCTTTGCGGGCAAAGCAATACGTATGCAAGAATCTGTAATATCATGTGAGCATCTTACTCACTATTATGGCAGGCGGAAAATCTATGAGGACCTGAATTTCACGGTAGAACCCGGCCGGATTGTCGGCCTTCTCGGGAAAAACGGTACCGGAAAAACCACCACCATCAATATTCTGATGGGTTATCTCAAGCCCCAGAGCGGCCGTTGCTCCATATTCGGCGAAGATGTGCAGCGCATCACCCCCCGTACGCGCCGTCGCATCGCCCTCCTGCTGGAAGGGCATGTGCAATATGCCTATATGAGCATCAGCCAGATAGAGAAGTTTTACAGCGCCTTTTATCCGAAATGGAACCGTGACGCCTACTATGGGCTCATGGAGAAGCTGAAGGTGGCGCCGGGGCAGAAGATATCCCGTATGTCCAACGGTCAGCGCTCCCAGGTGGCCCTGGGACTCATTCTGGCCCAAAACGCAGACCTTCTGGTCTTGGATGATTTTTCCCTCGGACTGGACCCGGGCTACCGCCGCCTGTTCTGCGAGTATCTGCGGGATTAT
>CAMOVV010000043.1 GCA_946627685.1 uncultured Bacteroidales bacterium | reverse complement strand
TGAAGGCGGCGGGAAAGCAGCTTCTCGGCCAGCTGGCAATAAGTTCCGACAACGGGGAAACGCAGTGTCTCTCAATGGGAAAGAGCCTTCTTTCCTACGGACGCATCTCTTCCGACTCCGAAATCCGGGAGCGCATCCTGTCCGTATCGGCCGAAGACATAATGCTCTCCGCCCGCTCTATCCTCGACCCTTCACGTACCTCCCGCCTTGTTTTCCTTTAGACATGCAAAGCCCTCTGGACAAATATCTTGAATCGCATGCGACCCCTTTGCCGGAGGCGTTTGAGCGGATTATTCACCGGTCGCACCTGCGGACAAACTACCCCCAGATGGTTTCCGGCCCTGTCCAGGGAAGGCTCCTGAAGATGCTCGTGTCCCTCACCGGGGCCCGCCGCATCCTCGAAATCGGCACGTTCACAGGCTATTCCGCCGCCTGCATGGCCCTCGGCCTCCCTCCCGGCGGACATATCGACACCCTTGAAATCAACGACGAGATGGAGGACCTCATCCGCTCCGGCTGGGAAGAGACGGGGGTCTCCGGCCTCATCACCCTCCATATCGGGGACGCCCTTCAGACCCTCCGTTCCCTCGAAGGGCCCTACGACCTTGCCTTTATTGATGCGGACAAAAGGCAATACGTTGACTATTACCGTCTTGTCCTTCCCCTTGTGCGCAGCGGCGGGCTTATCCTCGCCGACGACACGCTCTGGGACGGGAAAGTCCTCTCCGGCTACGGCCCTGCCGACCGGCAGACTTCCGGGATTACCTCCTTCAACGACCTCGTCGCCGCCGACCCTGCCGTTGAAAGCGTCATCCTTCCCCTCCGGGACGGCATTTCCCTAATACGAAAACTCTGATTCCCCCTTATAATCAAACCTTTAATTCCTGAACACCCATGCCAAAAGGACTCTGGACCGTACTGCTTCTGGTCATTTCCAACATTTTCATGACCTTCGCCTGGTACGGCCATTTAAAGCTCCAGCAGATGAAAATCTCCTCCGACTGGCCCCTTATCCTCGTCATCCTCTTTTCCTGGAGCATCGCCTTCATTGAATACTGTTTCACAGTGCCGGCCAACCGCCTTGGCTTCGAAGCCAACGGAGGCCCCTTCAACATTCTCCAACTGAAGGTTATCCAGGAGGTTATATCCCTGACGGTGTTCTCGATAGTCGTGCTTTTCCTTTTCCAGGGCACGAAGCTCCAGTGGAACCACGTCGCCGCCTTCATCTGCCTTGTCGCCGCCGTCTTCTTCGCCTTCCTGAAGTAATCCGTTCCCGGGCTCAGGCGAAGGTTCCCGGTTAACCCACGCATACAGAGAAATTTTAGAAACAGATTTGAAATGATTGATATTGAAGATATTATCTCCATCGCTAAAGAGGCGGCTCCGCTGATGTCCAGGGAAGGATTTTCGGTGGAGGAAAAAGGTACTGTCGAAAACATAGTGACCACCTCCGACATTGCAGTGCAGGACTTCCTTACGGACAGGCTGTCAAAGCTCCTCCCCGGAAGCGGTTTTCTCTGCGAAGAAGAGGACGTCGCGGACCTTGGCCATGAGTATGTCTGGATAATAGACCCCATCGACGGTACCGCCAACTATGCCCGCGGCAACGCGAACTGCTGCATCAGCATCGCCCTGGTGAAGAACTGGCGTCCCGTGGCCGGGGTCGTTTACAGCCCTTGGCGCGGTGAGCTCTACTCGGCGCAGGCCGGGCAGGGGGCCTTTTGCAACGGCAGGCCCATACACGTGTCCGGGCGGCCCTTCAAGGAAGGCATCCTCTTCACCGCCATGTCCACCTACAGGAAGGAGTTCGCAAAGACGTGCAGCGGCATCATCTACGATATCTACATGGACAGCAATGATTTTCGCAGGACCGGGAGCGCTGCCGTCGAGCTGTGCCTGATGGCAGCCGGAATGGCCGAACTCTATTTCGAAATGAGGCTCATGCCGTGGGACTATGCCGCCGCGTCCCTGATTCTGTGCGAGGCCGGGGGAGCGATTTGCGATTTCGACGGCAAGGCTCCGTCCTTGACAAGGCCCTCCCTCATCATCGCCGCCAACAACGGGGAAAACTGCCGCCGAATCCTCGACATCGTCCACTGCCACATGGACCGCATTCCGTATTAGCCGTTCATAGGCGTCGGGCCGGGCGGGAAGGTGGCAATCTTTTGCATTACAGGATAAAAGTGCTATTTTTGTATAGAATGAAAACGTTTGCATGAGCAGGCGCCCTTCCGGCCGGGATTGCGTTGCCGGGAGTCGCTGACGGCGGGCGCCTTCAAGGCCGGGATTGCGGGCCGGCAGAAGGAAGTGGATATTTTTAAATGTTCAGGATATGAAAAAGTTTTTTATCGCGTTTTTTGCGCTTGTGGCGGTCTTCAGCCTCAACGCCCAGGAGAAACAGTACCCCGAGCCTGAAAGGATGAGGCCCGGCATGACGGAGTTCTGGACCCCTCAGCCCAAAATCGTCACCCCCGGGGACATCTTGACCAATTCCGCCCCGTCCGACGCCGTCGTCCTTTTTGACGGCAGGAACCTGGATGCCTGGGAGTCCGTCAAGGGAGGAAATGCCGGGTGGACGGTCCATGACGGAGTGTTCACCGTGAAGAAGGGGACAGGGGACATAAGGACGAAGGAGAAGTTCGGCAGTTTCCAGCTGCACATCGAATGGCTTGTCCCTGAGAACATTTCGGGAGAGAGCCAGGCCAGGGGCAACAGCGGGGTGTTCCTTCAGGGGATGTATGAAATCCAAATCCTTGACTGCTACGGAAATGAAACCTACGCGAACGGCCAGACAGGCTCCGTGTACAAGCAGGTCATTCCCCTTGCCAACGCAATGCGCGCTCCGGGGGAGTGGAACGTGTATGACATAATCTACAGCGCACCCGTTTTCAACGAGGACGGCACCTACAAGGTCGCTCCCGTCGTCACGGTCATCCAGAACGGAGTGGTCCTCCTCAACAACTTCACCATCCGCGGAACCACCGAATATATCGGCCATCCGAAGGTGAAGGTCCACGGTGACGGTCCCATCGTCCTTCAGGACCATGGCGACCCCAGCCCGGCGATAAGCTTCCGCAACGTGTGGATCCGACGAATGTAAACGGCTGTAATCATGAAACCTGTGGAAAAATATATTCTAGGTTTGTTCCTGGCCGTTTCCGTCCTGTGCTCCTGCTCGGAGAAACAGCCGTTCCGCCTCATCCATGACGATGACGGCGACTCCAACTGGGATTTCAAGCATCTCACAGTCGAGAAGATAGACTCGGCCGTGGCCCTTGTGGCCGGAACCGGGGTGACTTCGTTCGCAATCTGCACGGGGAGCGATTATGTCCATTACGGGTCGCAGTATGCGGATTCATCCTTCCTGAAGGATTCCGGCCTGAAAGAGAGGGGTGTGGATTTCATCCGCACCGTCCTTGTCAAGGCCCGTGAGCACGGGATGGAGCCGATAGTGACGCACAGGATGAACGACCTGCATTTCACTTCCTTGACCGATGAAAGCGCCAGGGCGGATTTCTATATGCCAAAATGGTGGCACGAGCATCCTGAATTTTGGATAAACGAGGATTTCGGCTGGCACACGGAGGGCGCCTATGACTTTGCCCACAAGGAGGTAAGGGACCGCAAGGTTGCCATGATGACGGAGCAGCTGGAGATGTACGGGGACGTGATGGATGTCTATCTGATGGACTTCCTTCGCTTCTTCTGCTATTTCAAGCAGGGCCGGGGCCGCTCCCACACTGCTGAGATGACGGACATGGTCCGCCGAATGAGGGCAGTCACGGACAGCATCGGCAAGGCGAAGGGCCATAAGATTTTGCTGGCGGCCAGGGTAGCCCCCGTGAACGGCAACAACCTGGACCAGGGACTGGATGTGAGGCAGTGGCTGAAGGAAGGCCTCGTGGACTTCCTGACCCTCGGAATCCACATGATTGTTGACAGTAACATGCCGGTGGCCCGGTTCCGCGATGAGCTTGGCGGAGACCTCAACGTTCCCGTTTACGCCTGCGGGTGCAATACCGCATATTGGATTAACGGAGGTTATGAAGACATAACCGACGGGATGATAAGGGGTTTCTGCTCCAGCGTCCTTGCGCAGGGTGCCGACGGCCTCCAGAGTTTCAACTTCTATTTCGGACAGAAAGCCATAAACGACGGCATTTCCCATGAGGCCGGAAAAACTGTTAACCGGGTTTTCCATCCCTCCATGTACAAGGAACTTGTATCCGGTGAAAAACTCGAGGGTCGCAACAAGATATACTGGCTTTCGAAGGGGAACGGCGAATACGGGCTGACTCCTGACACGGTACTTCCGCTCTCCGTCGCGCCCGGAGGTGAGGGGGAGGCTTTCATGTTCGTCGGAGACAGGATGAAGGATTCGAAACCTGAAGAGGTTATCCTGTTCTTCAGGACGGATGCGGACATTCCCGTCGCCGCCAGTCTCAACGGAGTCCCGTCCGTTAGGGAGGAACCGTCTTACCCGGAGCTTTACGACAGGGCTACCGGCCTGGAAGACGGCCAGCGCCAGTGGGCGTATGTCTTCCCCGCAGACGCCGTGCGGCATGGAGACAATGTCATAAGGTTCAGGTCCTCGGGGAACGCGCCCGTGAAGATTCTCCGCACCGAACTCGCCCTCAAATACGGTCCCGTGGAAGAGCGCGGCTATTTTTAGGCTCTCCTTTTTTCCATCCTGGGAAAAAATGTTATTTTTGCAAAGAAGTCATTGACTTTCCTTTCTACCCTGGTCCTGGCCGTGTCCGGAAGGGCATACGATGAAACTTTCAAGGGTTTATCTTAAACATACGAATACCCACCGCGGTAAAATAAGGACGAAATGAAAAGAACAGCCATAACCGCATTTTCCCTTTTTTTCGCGGCTCTCTCCCTGCCGTCCCTCTCTCTGCCGGCACAGGACAGGGCCCTGGTCCCTGACGCCACATGCGTGTATGCCATCAAAGGTATGGATACGCTCCGCCTGGATATCTTCCGTCCGGCCGGGGAAGCCGCATGGAAGGGAAAGGCCAGGCCCGCGGTGCTTAACGTCACCGGGGGCGGTTTCGCAGGCGGCACCCGCGACAACAGTTTCTTTGCCCCCTGGTTCAAGGATTTGCTGGAAATGGGCTATCCCGTCGTTTCCATAGATTACCGTCTTTACATGAAAGGGCGCCGGGTGGCGGGAAAAAACCTTGGCAAGGAATTGCAGAAGGCCATTGACGTGGCTGTGGAAGATCTTTTCAGCGCTACGGCATGGCTGCTGAAGAATGGAGGGGAATACGGGATCGACGCCCGCAACATCGTGCTTGCCGGAGGCTCCGCCGGGGCCGTTACGATACTCCAGGCAGAATACGAACTTTGCAACCGTTCCCAGATGGCATCTATCCTTCCGGACGACTTCGACTATGCCGGGATAATGTCTTTCGCCGGAGCTGTCTTCCCTGATGCCGGCCGGCCTTCCTTTGTCAGGAAACCATGCCCCATACTGCTCATGCACGGCACTGACGACATGGTGGTGCCCTATGGAGTTTACAGGAAAAACGGCATGAACTTATATGGCTCAGACCCTCTTGCCAGAGTCCTTGAGGACGACGGTGCAGCCTGCTGGACCGTCCGCTTCGACAGACTGAGGCATGAGGTGGCCGGATTCATGCTCGTGACGGCGGACCTTCAGGACGCATTCATGAAAAGCGAGGTGATGGGCTGCAGGGGCAGTTCTTCCGACACCATCGTCAACTGGCCTGACAAGCCGACCGGGAAGAACTACTATCTTCCCTGGCTCTACGACGGGAAGAAACACTGATGCCCAACTCCCGGCCCAGTTCTGGATTAAAATGCTATTTTTGTAAAATAATGAAAACGTTTGCAGAATTATGCGTCCCTTGTTCAAGTCACTGATTCTCTTCTCGGCCATGGCCCTGGCCGCCTGTTCGGGGCGCAAGGACCTTGCCGGCTGGGTTGACCCCTTCATCGGCACGGACACCAACGCCCATTGCCACCCCTGCGCCACCGTGCCCTTCGGAATGCTCCAGGCCGGACCGCAGGCAGGCAACTTTGCGTGGAACTATTGCGCCGGCTACCATGCCACGGACACCACCCTCACGGGCTTTTCCCAGACGAGGCTGTCCGGCACAGGGGTATCCGACCTCGGGGACGTGTTCTTCATGCCCTTCTCGAGGCACAGCGACCCCCTTTTCGTGAGCCGGTTCACCGATGAAGCCTCCCCTGGCTATTACATGGCCGACCTTTCCGACAATGGCGTGAGGGTGGAAGTGACCGTGTCCGAAAGGGTTGCCATATACAGGTGTACCTTCGATGACCCCTCGCACAGGAAACTATACCTGAACATGGCCAGCGCCCTCAACAAGAATAAGCCCGGGGGACCCATTTCCAGAAGATGCTCGGTGGATTTTCCCGACCCCTGCACTGTGACCGGTTTCAACCATGTGGACGGATGGACCTCGAGGGACATTTATTCCGTCATTTCCTTCGACACCCCTGTGGTTTCCGTCGAGGAAGTCAGCCTTGATCCCTGGTACACCACTCCCCAGCATATCCTGGATTTCGGGGCGGGAAAGAAGGTCATCATGATAAAGGTCGCCCTTTCCGCCGTTGACGGTGACGGGGCCAGGGCAAATCTCTCCACCCTTCCCGGCTGGGATTTCGACAAGGTGAGGAAGGAGGCCCGCGCGGCCTGGAACGGGGTCCTCGGCACCATCGAGGCGGAAGGCTCTTCCGAAGACCTCACCAAGCTCTACACCGCCATGTACCACGCCTGCATCCAGCCCATGCTGTTCTCGGATGCGGACGGCAGGTTCCGGGGCCCGGACGGCAACATCCACTCTGCTCCCGACGGATACTATACCACGATGTCCATCTGGGATACCTTCAGGGCCGCCAGTCCCATCTATTCCCTGCTGTTGCCAAGATATGCCGCCCCCATGCTGGAGAGCATGCTCCTCCACTGCGATATTACGGGGATACTTCCCGTCTGGCCTCTCTGGGGCAATGAAACCTGGTGCATGATGGCCGACCATGCGGTCCCGCTCCTTATGGACGGCTGGAAGAAAGGCTTTCCGGGAATAACCTTGGAAAGAGCCTATGAGGCTGTCCGAAAGAGCCTTACGACTTCCCATCCGGAGTGCGAGTGGGAGGAATTCGACGCATGCGGCTATTTCCCCATCGACGGCAAAGAGGACGAGTCCGTTTCGAGGACCCTTGAGAGCAGCTACGACGCCTGGTGCGCCGCCCAGATGGCAAAAGAGCTTGGAAAACAAGAGGATTACGAGTATTTCAGCAAGCGGTCGGATTCCTGGAAACTCCTTTTCGACCACTCGACCAACCTGGCCCGCGGCCGCGACTCCAAAGGAAACTGGAGAACCCCCTTTGATCCTACCTTCCTGAGCAACAGCACGATTGCAGGCGACTACACGGAAGGCAACGGCTGGCAGTACACCTGGCACGTGCTCCAGGACCCGGAAGGCCTTATGGCCGAGATGGGAGGAAGGGACAAGTTCGTTGCCAAACTTGACTCCCTCTTCACCGTAAATCCCGAAGATGCTGAGCATTGGGAGAGGATGGACCTCACCGGCAGGGTTGGCCTGTATGTCCACGGCAACGAGCTGAGCCACCACATTCCTTACCTTTTCACCATCGCCGGACGGCCGGACAGGACGGCCGAAATCGTGAGGACCATCTGCCGGGACCTCTACAAGACCACTCCTGACGGCCTCTGCGGCCAGGACGACTGCGGCCAGACCTCGGCCTGGTACATTCTCTCCGCCTTCGGCTTCTATCCCGTGAATCCCGCCTCGCAGGAGTATATCCTCGGCGCGCCCCAGATTCCCCGGGCGGTGCTGAACCTCCCTGGCGGAAAGCTGGAGGTTGTTGCCGAGAACCTTTCAGACAAGAACATGTATGTCGAGTCGGTTATCCTGAACGGCAAACCCCTGAAGGACAGGTTCTCCTGGTATGATATCAAGGACGGCGGCCGCCTTGTGTTCAAAATGACAACGGAACCCATTTTTGAAAAATAGCTTATGAACAGAATTATCGGTTTTTTCGC
>CAMOVV010000042.1 GCA_946627685.1 uncultured Bacteroidales bacterium | reverse complement strand
ATAGGCACCGTGCAGGCTGCACGGTATGCCGAAAAACTGGGGATTGCAGAAGAGGCCGGCCTTTCGAAGCGCATTGCATCCGACCTGCGTTCATGCGGGCTTCCTACCGAACTCCCCTGTCCGGCGGCGGAGCTTCTTCCGGCAATGCTCAAAGACAAGAAGGCAGAAGCAGGACAGATACGCCTGGTCCTCCCCGTCCGTATAGGAAAAGTAGTGGTAAAGAAATTAAAATTCGAAATATAATGGCAGCGAAGAGTTTGTGGTACTGCACCAGTTGCGGCAATGAATCTCCGAAATGGATGGGCCGATGCCCTGCCTGCGGAGAGTGGAATACCATGGTGGAGGCCCCTGTGGAGAAGAAATCATCGGGTGCGAAGGGGGCGGCAAGGCAGACAGTGACCGAGCGCAAACCGGTGATGCTTAAGGAAATAGACCGGAGCAAAGAGACCCGTGTATCTCTAGGAATGCCGGAAGTGGACCGCCTTCTCGGAGGCGGCATCGTACCCGGATCCCTGGTATTGATCGGTGGAGAACCCGGTATCGGTAAATCCACCCTCAGCCTGCAGATTCCTCTCAATTCAGGGCTTAAAACCCTGTATGTCACGGGGGAGGAAAGCGACCGCCAGGTCAAAATGCGTGCGGAGCGCCTGTCGCCCTGCGGCCCGGAAGAAGACGGCTCAAATACCCTGATTTTCTGCGAAACCCAGATAGAATCCGTCATAAGAGAGGCAACTGAAATAATGCCGGACCTGATGATAGTCGACTCCGTGCAGACAATGTTCACCGAGACGGTGGAAAGTTCCCCGGGCTCGGTGTCGCAGATAAAGGAGGTGGCCGCGATGCTGCTGCGGTTTGCAAAGGAGAGCGGAATCCCCGTGATTCTGATAGGCCATATAACCAAGGACGGCTATATCGCGGGGCCGAAGATACTGGAGCATATCGTGGATGTCGTCCTGCAGTTCGAGGGGGACAACAGGGGGGCTTACAGGATATTGAGAAGCATAAAGAACAGGTTCGGCTCGACCTCCGAGCTGGCCGTCTTCGAAATGACCGGGACGGGTCTTAGGGAGGTCAGCAACCCTTCCGAGCTTCTGATTCCCATGCACGACCAGAGTCTCAGCGGCACCGCCGTAGCCGCCATGCTCGACGGCAACCGTCCCTTCATGTTCGAGGTGCAGGCCCTCGTCAGTTCAGCCGTTTACGGCACTGCGCAGAGGTCGGCCACGGGCTTCGACGTCAGGAGGCTCAACATGCTGCTGGCCGTGCTGGAAAAGAGGGCGGGCTTCAAACTCGGAGCCAAGGACGTCTTCCTCAACATGGCCGGAGGCCTGAGGATTTCCGACCCGGCCTGCGACCTTGCTGTGGTGGCGTCCGTCCTCTCCTCATCCTTCGACTTCGCCCTGCCGTCCGATATCTGCTTCGCCGGAGAGGTGGGCCTGAGCGGAGAAATCCGCCCCGTCTCGCAGGCCGACCGCCGCATCAGCGAATCCGCCCGTCTCGGCTTCAGGAAAATCTACATTTCATCTTTCACAACCCTCGGCTCCAAACCCGAAGGCATTGAAGTCGTGAAGGTTGCCGACATCCCAGCCCTCGTCCGCGGACTGTTCAGATAGTCACCGGGGAAACTCGCATTTTTCGAAGGAGGAAATCTCGCCGCCGGAGATTTTGAAACGGAGGGCCATGCGTGGAACTTCGCGGGGGCCTTCGTAGCCGCAGGCGCCGGGATTCATAAGAAGAAAACCGTAGGCTTTGTCCCTGAAAACCTGTGGGATATGGGTGTGGCCGCAGACAAAGATATCGGGCCGGTAAAGTTCAATCTCCGATTCGGCGAGGATATCGTATTTCCGGGCCCCGGGAGTAAACGCCCAGTAAGAGCCCTTCCTCAGCCCTATATGGGTCATCATGACCTTCAGGCCCTCACACTCGAATTTCTGCACCCTCGGATATTCTTTCCTTATATCGTCCCCGTCGATATTCCCGTAAACGCCCACAAGCGGCTTGAACGCCTTGATTTTGTCGGCAAGGGCGAGTCCTCCCCCGAAATCCCCGGCGTGCCAGATGACATCCACCGGCTCCAGGAATTTCTTCACATCCTCGGGAAACACTCCGTGAGTGTCGGATACAAGGCCGATATACATAGCTATAAATACTTGAAATACACGGCTTCAGCCATTGTGACGGCTGCCGTTTCAGTCCTGAGGCGGGACTCTCCCAGATGGACAGGGACGAATCCGCATTCCACCGCAAGGGCCACCTCCTCCGGAGAAAAATCCCCCTCCGGACCGATGAGGGCGACATACGACGAGCCCCCGTACCCCTCCAGGGCTTTCCTCACCGAAGTCCTCTCCCCTTCCATGCAATGCGCGACAAGTTTCAAGGCCTCCGAGTCCTTGCACGAAAGGATGAAGTCCTTGACGCTGACCGGCTCCATAATCTCGGGGACCCGGCCCTTGAGCGACTGCTTCGCCGCCGACAAAAGGATGCGGCGCACCCTCTCAGTCTTGAAGACCTTCCGCTCGGAACGGTCCCCTATCACCGGCACAATCGCGTCCACGCCGACCTCGGCGGCCTTTTCCGCAAACCACTCGTAGCGGTCGTTGTTCTTGGTGGGACACACGGCAAGGGTGAGGGAATAGGGATGGGCGCCCCAGTTCGGAGTCGTTTCAACCACCTGAGCCACAGCCTTTTTGGGAGAATCATCAACGAGGCGGCAGCGAAGCATCGTCCCCTCCCCGTCAATAACGAAAATCTCGTCTCCGCTGCGGTGACGAAGAACCCTGACGCAGTGGGCCGACTCCTCTTCAGGGAGCGTAACCATCCCTGCGTCAATATCTTTGCTGTAGAAAATCTCCATTATTTCCGGATTATTTCGACCTCTCCGTCAAGCCCGAGCTTGATTATCTGGGAGGCGGAGCCCGTGGCGCCGGCGCCGAGCGAAGGGGCCACAACATAATCCGCTCCGGACTTGATTTCAGGCCCTATGTCCTTGAAAGTCTTCGGAGTAGGCTCTCCCGAAATGTTGGCGGAAGTGGAAACAAGCGGACGTCCCAGCTTGCGGACCAGGTCCTTGCAGAAATCGTTCATGGGAATCCTTATCCCCACCGAACCATCCTCGGCCACAACATTTTGCGCCAGATGGAAACGGTCTCCGTTCCCGACCACCGCGCCGGGATAGATTATGGTCATAGGGCGGTCATTCACCTCGACGAGGTCTATGGCGATATCCGGAATCCTCTCCACGAACCTCGCTACCATATCCATGTCCGAGGCCAGAAGGACAAGGGATTTGCTGTCGGAACGCTTCTTGAGTTCGTAAACCTTCGCGACGGCGGAAGGATTGGTGGCGTCGCAGCCGAGGCCCCAGACCGTGTCGGTGGGATATAGGATAACTCCGCCCCCGCGGAGGATTGCAAGGGCTTCGGAAAGGATTTTTTCGTAATTCTCTTTATTCATGGCTTGCTATATCGACAAATCCGTCATGATGGGGTAATGGTCCGAGTATCTGACCTTCGGCATCCGGTAGGAGGAGCAACCGAATTGGGAAGGATAGAGGATGTAGTCTATACGGAGAAGGGGCCAGAGCAGCCTGAAGGTGGCCCCGGAGCCGTAGCCTCCCTTGACGAAGGCGTCCGAGCGGCCACGGGAAAGACGGCGGTAGGTGTAGGAAACGGGAGAGTCGTTGAAATCCCCGACGACGAAAGACTCGTAGGGGGAACCCTCCATGCTCGCGACAATCGCATCCACCTGCTCCGGCCTTCTTTCAATGGACCTTTTCAACTTCAGTTCGGTCCGCCTGACAAGGGTGCTGTCCGTTCCTATCCCCCTTGCCAGCCGCTCCGTATTGAGATTGTAACTCTCAAGGTGACAGTTATATATCCTCAGCATGGAGCCCCGCACGTTGATATCTGCGTACATTGCCTGGTTCGCGCTTCTGGGGAAGTCCAGCTTGCCCCTCGACACGACGGGGAACTTGCTGAGTATCACATTCCCGTAATATCCCCTCGGGTCCTGGTTCAGATAGTATTCGGCGTGGTAGCTGCGGAACTTCTCCTCAAGATAATCCTTGGTGCGCTCCCCGCCGGAGAAACGGAACTCCTGCAGGCAGATTATGTCGGCATCCGTCTCCCTGAGAAAGACAAACACCGAGTCCATGCACTCCTGCTCGCTGAATTTCAGGCTCCTGGCCGACGACTTGAAAAGGCCGACGTTGTAGGACACCACCCTCAGGTTGCTCTCCGGGACGGACTTTTTCCGCGAGAACTGGACATATCTTCCGATGAGGAAAAAAGCGGGGACGAGGACCAGGAGGGAAAAAATGGCGGAGCGGGAAAGACGCAGGATGCCGGCAATGAGGACAAGCACGTTAAGAAGGACGAAGCCCATGAAAAGGATGCCGAAAAAGGTCATGTACCAGGCCTTTGCCGGATTGACATACATTGCAAGGTAGCCGGCTGCAAGGCCCGCCGCCGACGCTACGGCGACAAACCAGAGCAGCAGGTGCGTCTTTCTGTTTTCCCTTCCTCGCATGGCGTCAAAAAATTCTTCTGCTCCGTTTCCAGACGGTTATCAGAATCCATCCTACAATCATCCCGCCAAGGTGGGCGAAATGGGCGACCCCGTCAAGGGTTCCGAAGATGCCCGTGACAAGTTCTATGCCTGCGAAGATGAGGACGAACCACTTGGCCTTGAGGGAGATGGGAGGGAAGATAAGGGTAAGGACCGACTCGGGGTAGAACATAGCGTAGGCGATAAGGACGCCGTAGATGGCCCCGGAAGCCCCGAGCATGGGAACACCGAGGAGGGCTAGGGAGCCTCCGTGGGTGAGCCTGAACCAGGTGACGGCAAGGTGGAGGGCCGCCGCGCCAAGGCCGCAGGCGAAGTAGAATGTCAGGAAACGCCTGGAACCCAGCACCCTCTCGACGACGGAGCCGAAAATGAGAAGGGTGTACATGTTGAAGAATATGTGCCACACTCCTCCGTGCATGAACATGTGGGTGACGGGCTGCCACCAGCGGAAGTACAGGGATGTGGGGAAGAACATCGCAAAATTCCCCACCATGACGTTCTCGTTGACCAGAGTGGCGATGAAAACGAGGACGTTGATGAAGATGATGTTCTTCGTCACGGTGGGAAGGGTGTTCCAGAAAGTGCTTTGCTGCATACCGTGTCAGAATTTTTTGTCAATGTCCCCCATGGGGATGCCGGCGATTATCCTGCGTCCGCCGGGGGTAAATTCGGGGGTGTCGCAGGAGAAGAGGGAGTCGAGGAGAGCCTGGGCTGCGGCTGGAGAGGTGATTTCGCCGGCGGAGGAAGCTCCGAGGGCGGCGAAGGCCCGGGCCCTTGCGGACTCCATCACTCCGGGGAGGGAGGCCGACTCGTCGGAAAGAAGGAGGAGGAGGTCCCCCACCATGGACTGGACCTTGCCCGCCTCGTTGGAAAAGCCTTCCGGCACTCCGTTCACCACGATGGTGTCGCTGCCGAAGGGGGTTATGTCAAAGCCGAGACTCCGCAGCTCGTCCTGGCGGGAGTCGAAAAGAAGCCTGTTCTCGACCCCGACCTGGACGGAAACGGGGAAAAGGGAGACCTGGGACACATGTCCCTCCTTTGACAGCACGCGAAGGAATCTCTCGTAGAATATCCTCTCGAGCGCCCTCCGGATGCTGACGACGGAGAGCCCGTCCTTTCCGGGGGTTACGATATATTTCCCCTGGAGAATGATGATTTTCGAAGAAGGAAGGGTGTTCTCCTCGAAGAGCTTGCCGTAGTCATCCTTCCGGTCAACGAGGCCGCCGGTCCTGTAACCGCCTGAGTTCCAGTCGTGGCCGGAGAAATCCATCTGCCCCTGGACTCCTTCGCGGGCGAAGGGGTCGTAGGAAGGGTCCACCTCCGGGGAGGGAGCCTCGACGGGATGGAAATCCTCGTATCGGCTGCTGAACACAGGCATTTCACCGCCCTTGCCGGTCTCGAAATCAATGGTGCCGGCGGCGGAGTTGCGGCCGAGGCTTTCCTTGACGCAGGCATAGACGACCTGGAAAATGACGCTGTCGTCCTCGAACTTTATCTCGGTCTTGGTGGGATGGATATTCACGTCCATCGACTTCGGGTCCACTTCGAGCCAGAGGAAATATGAGGGCGTAACCCCTTCGGGGATAAGGTCTTCATAGGCCTTCATCACGGCCTTGTGGAGGTAGGGGCTGCGGAAATAGCGTCCGTTCACGAAGAAGAACTGGTTGCCGAGGGTCTTTTTCGCCGTGTCCGGCCTTCCGGCATAACCGTGCAGACGGACGACCGAGGTCTCTGCGGACACGTCGGCCACTTCTCCCACCACGCCTGCGCCGAGAAGGTCCGTCACCCTGAATTTCAGGCTCTTGGCGGGCCTCAGCACATAGATGTCGCGGCCATTATGGGAAAGGGAGAACCCGATGTCCGGACGGGTGAGGGCCACACGGGTAAATTCTTCCACTATATGCTTGAATTCCACATTGTCCGACTTGAGGAACTTCCTCCTTGCCGGGACGTTGTAGAAAAGGTTCCTGACGGCGAAATTGCTCCCGACCGGACAGGCTGTCTCGCAGGCCGACACCTGGGAGGAATCGGCGAAAACCACCTCGCATCCGAGGTCTTCCCCCTCCTTCCTCGTCCTCAGCGTGACCTCGGCCACGGCGGCGATGCTTGAGAGGGCCTCTCCGCGGAAACCGTAGGTGGTGATATCCCCAAGGTCCTCGGCCGTGGCGATTTTCGAGGTGGCGTGACGCTCAAAACAGAGGACAGCCTCGTCCGGGGTCATGCCGCAGCCGTTGTCGATGACCTGGATGAGAGTCCTTCCGGCATCGGAAATCACGACGGTCACCTGGGTAGCTCCTGCGTCCACCGCATTCTCCATCAATTCCTTAACCACTGAGGACGGCCTTTGGACCACTTCCCCGGCGGCTATCATGTTGGCGATGTTGGACGGAAGGATTCTGAGCTCCATAGGCTACAGGAGAGAGTAGAACTTCGCGATATACATCAGAATCACCACGAAGAGGATGACTCCGATGACTCCTATGACGGCCGGAATCTTCCCGGCTCCGCGCCTGGTGGCATAGTTGCCGTCGCGGAAGGCCCCGTGCACGTAAGAACCAGGCACATAGGTCTTTTCCTTGCCGTCCTCGTCCTTTTTCTCAAGGGAACCGTCCACCGCGCCGAACTTGCGGCGGCGTTCTTCCTCGTCCTTGTCGTAGTATATGGGCTTGTAGTTGAACACCCTGTGCTCTTCCTGCCCCATGAAATTATTGAAAAGTCCCATCGTCTCACATGTTAAACAAACAAATTTAATCATTTTTTCGTTAGATTTGTAAAAACTCATCGTACAGATATGGAAGACATCAGAGTAGGACACGGATTCGACGTCCATGAAATCGCGCCCGGACTGCCCATGTGGCTGGGTGGAATCAGCATTGACAGCCCTGACGGCTTTGTCGCCCATTCGGACGGCGACGTGGCCATACACGCCCTCTGCGACGCCCTCCTCGGCGCCCTCGCTCTCGGAGACATCGGCCACCATTTCCCCGACACCTCGGACGAATGGGCCGGAATCGACAGCAAAATCCTGCTTGAGAAGGTCGTGGAGATGGTACGCGCGCAAGGGTACCTTATCTCCAACGTGGATATAACCATAGCTCTCCAGAGGCCGAAAATCGCCCCCTACATTCCCCAGATGAGGGAATGTCTCGCTTCCATCATGGGCATCTCCTCCGCAAGGGTGAGCGTAAAAGCAACCACGACCGAGAACCTCGGGTTCGTCGGTCGCGGTGAAGGATGCGAAGTGTGGGCAAGCGCCCTTGTGTGCCGGTAGAGGCTCCTACTTTCCTCCCAGGAAATCAGCCACTTTCGAGGCTACGACGGTAGAGAGGAGCACTTTGCCGTCCGGGCCTATCACATACATGGACGGAATCCATTTGACGTGATAGTCGGCCCCGATGCCGGAATCTTTCTTCCCGGCAGGGTCAAACAGCTGTGTCCAATCCATGCCGTTCTCGGCGACATATTTCCTGAGGGTTTCGATGTCCCTGTCGTATGAGACGGACACGAAAGCGACCTTGGCCGGGTCGGCCGCGGCCTTCATGGCTTTCAGCGCGGGTA
>CAMOVV010000041.1 GCA_946627685.1 uncultured Bacteroidales bacterium | reverse complement strand
GCATCTTCCAGATGTTGCCGATAGGGGCAGCCAGGTTGGTCACGAAGGAAATCATGCCGAACAAGAATATCATCGTGATAATACCGATGATATTTCCGTTTTTCTTTGCCATTTTGTTATAGTTTTAATATTAAGAATATGCAGTTTTAAACCTATATCTTTACAAAGATAAAAAAAATATGTTTATCCGATGCATCGGGGCATAAAAAAAGCCGGCACTTTGTGGAAAGCGCCGGCCCGAGTATATAAAACGAACTTAACAAATAGACACGGAAACTGTACTTCTCGTATCCGAGGGCAAATATAGAACAAAAAAATAAAATAAAAAAGGTTTTAAATAAGAAAAGTGTCTCCCTTTTGACTTTTTCGTCAGGAATCCCTGTACTCGCTGGGCGTCATTCCGGTGTGCGACTTGAAGAATTTGTAGAAAACGCTCTGGTTGGGAAAATTGAGTTTATAGACTATCTGCTTGATAGTCAACTCCGAATATTTCAGCATGTTCTTGGCCTCGAGCACCACGAAATCGTCTATCCACTCCGGCGCCGACCGTCCGCTCACGTCCCTTACCAGCTTGGAAAGATATTTGGGAGTGAGGCAGAGCCTGCCGGCATAGAAGGCCATTTTCCTCTCGGTGGTGTGGTATTCCGTCACCAGCTGGACGAACTGGCTGAAAACGAGCCGGGCCCTGGAGGACTGACCGGACGCCGCCCCGGAATTGATGGCCACTATCCTGTCCCTCCAGATTCCTTCGAAAAGATAGAAAAGGGATGAAATGAGAGAGGAGACGGCGGCGCTCTTGTTGGGAAGATTCTCCTGACGGGCTATTTCGATGGCGAGGTCGAGGTAGCGGGAGGCAAGGTCGAGGTCCCGCCCTTCGAGCATGAAACAGGGATTGGACAGCAGGGCCATGCCTTCTGTGACCAGCCTGTTGAAGTTGAGGTTGAGGTTGCTGATAATGTCTTCGGAGGCGGCGACGACGATGAAGTGGATTTCCTTCGGGTCGCCGGCAATCTCGCTTATTTTCAAAATGTTGGAAGGGACGGAAACAAAAAGGGTGTGCTCGGTGACCCGGAACTTGTCGAGGTTTATCTCAACGGAAAAGTCTCCCTTGGAGCAATACACGGCAAGATAGCCCTTGATGCGGATGGGATATTTCAGCATCTCCACCGAGTCAACTCCTTTGACATCAAGGATGAACAGGTCGTCGCCCACCCCGGCGTCCACCAAGGGGCGGATGCGGGAGCGGAACTGCTCGAAACTGAGGTTCAACAAGGAGTCTTCAGGCTTTGTCATGTCAACTGTCACCAGCGTTTTGGACAAAGATATAAAAAAACAATACAATATCGCAAAAATTCTCTTTTTTCGACCTTTTGACAATAATTATCCCCGTAAATACTATATTTCAGTAATATTTGGCAACTATTTTGCATTACCTTTGCGACCGGAAAGCAAAAAACCTTTCCATGACAGTTTGACAAAACAGATGACATCCATGAATATTGTTTCAAAAAGGATTTTCGGAGCGCTCCTGCTCGCAGCGCTGACGCTCCCGGGGGTTCCCCTCTTTTCCCAGAGGACCCTCACCCTGGAAGATTGCCGCAAGATGGCGATAGAAAGCAACAAGGACCTCGACCAGGCCCGCACCCAGGTAGAAATGGCGCAGTACGACAAGAACATCGCCCTCGCCAACTATTTCCCCAACATCTCGGCCACGGGAGCATACCTTTATAATTCAGGAGACGTAGCCCTCATCGGGGACGACCTTTCCACCGCCCTCACCTCCTCCGGGACCCTCCTCCAGGCCGGCTTCCAGCAAAAGCTCCAGACCCTCCAGCAGGTCATCGCCTCCAATCCGGCCCTCGCCAGGGAGTATATGTCCAGCCCGCTGATGCAGACCCTCGTCGGGTCCCTCTCGCAGACCGACGTCTCCCAGGCCATCAACTCCATAGGGGCGGAAGTGGACAAGGCCCTGCACCCGGACCTTCACAACATCTTCGCAGGGTCGGTGTCCCTCACCCAGCCGGTGTTCATGGGAGGTAAAATCGTGGCGGCGAACAGGATAGCCCGTCTCGCGGAAGAACTCTCCCGCGCCCGTTACGACCAGAAATACCAGGAAATACTCGTCGCGGTGGACAGCGACTACTGGCAGGTGGTGTCGGTGGCGGGGAAACTGAAGCTCGCCACCTCCTACGCCGACCTTCTCCACGGGATGCAGAAGAACGTGGAAATAGCCGAGCAGGAAGGGATTGCGACCAAATCCGACGTCCTTCAGATAAAGGTCAAGGCCAACGAAGCCGACATGCTGAAGACAAAGGCTGAAAACGGCCTCCGCCTCGCCAAGATGCTGCTCTGCAAGGAGACCGGACTTCCCCTCGACACCGAAATCATCCTCGCCGACGAGGGCATGGACGACATTCCCGCCCCGGTGAACGGAGAAGACAGGGACATGGACACCATATATGAGAACAGGCCTGAAATCCGCAGCCTTTCCCTTGCCGGAGACATCTACGACGGCAAAGCGGACATGGTACGCGCCGACCTTCTTCCCAAAGTGGCCGCCGTCGCCAACTACGTCGTCACCAACCCCAACATCAGCAACGGCTTCGACAAGTCCTTCAAGGGCTTCTTCACCGCGGGAATCGTCGTCAACGTGCCCATTTTCCACGCTTTCGAGGGCCAGAACAAGCTGCGCAAGGCCCGGGCAGAGGCAACGCTCTACGACAGCCGCCTCGAAGATGCCAGGAACATGATAAACCTCCAGGTCACCAAACTCAGGGAGGAAAGGGACGAGGCGTGGGAAAAATACTCCATGACCCGCAGCAACCTCGCGGCGGCGGAAGAGAACCTCCGCACCGCAACGGCAGGCTTTGAGGCCGGGGTCATCGACGCCACCACGGCCCTGGCAGCCCAGACGGCCTGGCTCGAAGCCCACTCGTCGTTCATCGACGCGGGAATAGAGCTCCAGATGAACAACGTGAACCTGAGGAAAGCCCAGGGAGAATACGTCTCGGATATATACGTCAACGAAAAATAAAACACAGAATATCATGTCAGAACAGAAACAGAAGTACAATCTCACCATCGGCATCATCGCCCTCCTGGCGATCATAGCCCTGATTGCGGTCATCGGTTATTTCGTGTCAAAGCCCAAGCCCCTCATCATCCAGGGCGAGGCTGAAGCGTCCGAGTACCGGGTGAGCGGTAAGGTTCCCGGAAGAATCGAGGAACTCTATGTCAAAGAGGGACAGATGGTCCGCAAGGGAGACACGGTGGTCTTCATCGACTCTCCCGAAGTGAGGGCCAAACTGGCCCAGGCCCAGGGCGCCGTCAAGTCGGCCCAGGCCCAGAACATGAAGGCGGTGAACGGAGCCCGCAGAGAGCAGATAACCGGAGCCTACGAACTCTGGCAGCAGGCCAAGGTGCAGGAGGACGTCATGAAGAAATCCTTCGAAAGGGTCCAGAAACTCTATGACCAGCAGGTGATTTCGGCTCAGAAATACGACGAGACCAAGGCTAAGTACGACGCCTCCGTCGCCCAGACAAAGGCCGCCAAGAGCCAATACGACATGGCAGTCGAAGGCGCCCGCGAGGAAGACAAGATAGCCGCCCAGGGCCTTGTGGACAGGGCCAAGGGAGCCATGCAGGAAGTGGAAGGATATCTTGACGAACTGTACCTCACCTCCCCCGCCGACGGCATCGTCTCCGCCATCTTCCCGAAAGTCGGGGAACTTGCCGGACAGGGCTCCCCTATCATGGCCATCACCGACCTCGGGGACTGCTGGTTCACTTTCAACGTCCGCGAAGACTATCTGCACGGCCTCACCCAGGGAGACGAGATAACCGTCACCATCCCCGCCCTTGACGACATCAAGGTCAAGGCAGTGGTGAACTATATCGCCGTACGCGAGTCCTACGCCACATGGAAGGCCACGAAAGAGACCGGAATGTATGATGCGAAGACCTTTGAAATCCGCGCCGTGCCGGTGAGTACAGTAGAAGGCCTGCGTCCCGGGATGACGGCCATCGCTCAAACAGGGAAGGAGTAAGCCATGAGCGTCTGGAAAGATATCTGGACGGTCATCTACCGCGAGTTCATGATCATCCGCGAGCATCCGATATATCTGTTCGGGTCCGTGGGAGTCATGCTGGCCTGCGCCCTTTTCTATTTCACCTTCTTTGGCGCCGGCCTCCCAAGCGACATCCCCATCGGAGTCGTGGACCTGGACAACTCCTCCGTTTCCAGGGAGTTCCGAAGGCAGCTGGACGCCACCCAGCTCGGCAAGGTCATAGAGTTCGAGAACTACGAGGAGGCCCGCCTCAGGATGCAGAAAGGGCAGCTTGCAGGAATCTGTGTCATTCCGGAAGGAATGTATGAAGACCTCCTGTCCAGCCGCCAGCCCACCCTGTCCTTCTATGTGAACGGACTCTACTTCGTGAGCGGAGCCCTCTCCTACAAAGACATCCTGCAGATGGTGAACCTCACGGGCGGAGCCGTGCAGAGGGAGGTGCTGAGGGCCAGGGGCATGACGGACTCCCAGATAATGGGTCTCATCCGTCCCGTGGACATCGACCTCCACCAAATCGGAAACGTCTATACCAACTACGGTTACTACCTCTGCAACATCCTCCTCCCGGGCTGCCTGGAGCTGGTGACCATCATCATGGTCATCTACAGCCTCGGCATGGAGCTAAAATACGGCACGTCCAAGCATCTGATGAAACTCGGAGACAACTCCATCATCACCGTGCTGACGGGAAAAATGGCTGTTTACACCGCCCTGTTTTCCCTCATCGGCCTGGTGCTAGTCATCGCGATGTACCATTGGATGCGCTTCCCCCTGGCCGGCTCGATATGGAACATGTTCATAGGTATCATCCTGCTCGTGCTTGCCAGCGAGGCAGTTGGAATCTTCATCATAGGATGCCTGCCGGTGCCGAGGCTGGCCCTCAGCATCGGGGCCCTCTACAGCGTGCTGGGCTTCTCCCTCTCGGGCTTCACCCTCCCCATAGAGGCCATGCCCGCATGGATTCAGGGGCTTTCCGAAGCCTTCCCGCTGAGGCACTACTACCTCTTCTACGTGCAGGAGAACATCTTTGCATCGGGCTTCGCCGGATGGTACCGGGAAGTGATACACCTGCTCATCTTCTTCTTCGTCCCCATCCCCGTGCTGCTGAGGCTGAAGGGCGCGTTTATCAAAGGAAATTTCCCAAAGGATTAAGCCATGAAAGAGAGAAAGACATTCGCCGGAAGATGGATTCAGGATTTCCTGGGAATCTGCAACCACGAGCTGAAGCAGATATTCTCCGACTGGGGGGTAATGCTTATCTTCTTTGTCGCAGGACTCGCCTATCCCCTTCTATATAACGTAGTTTACCTCAACGGCATCCTCAACGACACCCCGGTCGCGGTGGTGGACGAGGCGGCCTGCTCCCAAAGCAGGGAGTTTATCCGCCAGATAGATGCCACCAGGGAGGTGGAAGTGGCCTTCAAGTGTATAAACATGGACGAGGCCCAAAGGCTTATGCAGCAGCGGAAAGTGAAGGGTATCATCCTCTTCCCCCGAGACTTCGGAGACAAGCTGGAAGCCCTGGAGACGGCCAAGCTCTCGGTCTATGCCGACATGAGCTCCTTCCTCTATTACAAGAACGCCCTGATGGCCACCAACTTCGTGATGCTGGACAACATAAGGTCCATCCAGATAGAGCGTTACGAAGCCCTCGGCTACACGGCCCAGGAGGCTTCCCAACTCACCAGGCCCATCCTTTACGAAGAGAACAACCCCTACAACAGGGCCTTCTCCTACAATATCTTCCTGGTGACGGCCATCCTCCTCATCATCATCCAGCAGACCATGTTCTACGGAATGTCCCTGCTGGCAGGCACCCAGAGGGAAAAGAACCACAGCTTCGCCTCCCTTCCCGACAGGCTTTCGGGCCACGGGGTGAGCCGCGTGGTGCTTGGAAGAGGCTTCGCCTACTGGCTGGTGTATATGGCGGTGGGACTTTATATCGCATTCATAGTGCCTGCCATCTTCGGCCTGCCGCAGAGGGGCGACTTCAAGGACATCCTCATCCTCCTGCTGTTCTTCGTGACCGACTGCGTGTTGTTCAGCCAGACCTGGAGCGTGCTGATTTCCAGGAGGGAGACCGTCTTCGTCCTCTTCCTTGCCATCTCGCCCATCTGTCTTTTCCTCACCGGAACGTCCTGGCCCACGATAAGCTTCAGCGGATTCTGGAAGGTCTTTTCATGGATTTTCCCCAGCACCTTCGGAGTCCAGGCCTTCCTGAACATGAACACGGCCGGAGGAGACCTCAGCGCGGCTTCGTCCCAGATACTGGCCCTTTCGATTCAGACCCTGGTCTATTACTTCCTGGCCTACGCGACCCTCTACGCAGAGAACTGGGCAATCAACCATGAACGCGAAATCCGTGAGGTCCGCGAGAAGATTGATGAAAAACGTGGCCTGGACCGCAAGAAGAACGCGGCCCTAATCAGCGGGGAAGAGACCGAATAGCTCGGCGTCGATTTTGTCGGTGATTTCCTGGAAATCCTCGGGACGGTTCTCGAACTTGATCCTGTCAACGTCAATGACAAGGAGCCTGCCCTTGTAGTCCTTTATCCAGTTTTCGTAACGCTCGTTCAGGCCGGTGATGTAGTCGATGCGGATGGACCTCTCGTACTCGCGGCCCCTCTTCTGAATCTGGGCGACGAGGTTGGGAATCGACGAGCGCAGGTATATCATGAGGTCGGGAGGATTGACAAGGGACATCATGAGGTCGAAAAGGTCGGAATAGTTCTCGAAGTCCCTCGTGGACATCAGTCCCATGGCGTGGAGGTTGGGAGCGAAAATGCGGGCGTCCTCGTAGATGGTCCTGTCCTGGATGATGACGTCCTTGCTCTTGGAAATCTCCACCACGTCCTTGAAGCGTTTGTTCAGGAAATAGACCTGGAGGTTGAAGGACCATCTTTCCATATCCTCGTAGAAATCGGCGAGGTAGGGGTTGAAATCAACCGATTCGAACCTGGGGGTCCAGCCGTAATGGGCGGCCAGCATCTTGGTGAGGGTGGTCTTGCCGCTCCCTATGTTTCCTGCTATCGCTATGTGCATATCCTTGATATTTAGATTCTATTTCAGTTTTTCGGGGAAAAGGCCGTACAGTTCGGCGTCCACCTTGTCGGTGATGAGGGCGAAGTCCTCCGGGCGGTTCTCGAAGTCGAGGTCGTCGGCCTCGATGGTGAGGACACGGCCTTTGTAGTCCTCCCCGATGAACCTCTCATACCTGTCGTTCAAGCCTTTAAGGTATTCCAGGCTCATGGACTGCTCGTACCCGCGGCCCCTTTTCTGAATCTGGGCCACAAGGTGCGGGACGGAGCATTTGAGGTATATAAGGAGGTCGGGGAGCTTCACCATCTTCACCATAAGGTCGAAAAGGCCCATGTAGGTCTCGAAGTCGCGGGTGGAAAGGTTCCCCTGCTCGTAGTTGTTCCTCACGAAGATATACACGCCCTCGAAGATGGTCCTGTCCTGGATGATGACGTCCCTGCTCATGGAGATTTCCATGAGGTCCTTGAATCTCTGTTCAAGGAAATACACCTCGAGGTTGAAGGACCAGCGGGGGATATCCTTGTAATAGTCTTCAAGATAGGGGTTGAACGACACCGCCTCATACTTGGGTATCCAGCCGTAGCGGTCCGCAAGCATCCTGGTGAGAGTCGTCTTCCCGCTCCCAATGTTTCCGGCTATTCCGATGTGCATCTTTCGTGGACTTGTGTCTCACAAAATTAAAAAAACTTCGGAATATTTGAAAGCCGCGGGAGGCGGATTCTACTCGTGTGCGGCGAAACGGGTCTGGGCGAGGGTTTCGTACTTCGTCCCGGGACGACCGTAATTTGCGTAAGGATAGATGCTTATGCCTCCTCTCGGAGTGAAGAGGCCGGTGACTTCGATATATTTTGGATCCATCAGCCGGATGAGGTCTTTCATGATGGTGTTCACGCAGTCCTCATGGAAATCGCCGTGGTTGCGGAAGGAGAAGAGATAGAGTTTCAGGCTCTTGCTCTCCACCATCTTCACGTCGGGGATGTAGCTGATGCGGATTTCGGCGAAATCTGGCTGGCCCGTAATCGGGCAGAGGGGAGTGAACTCCGGGCAGTTG
>CAMOVV010000040.1 GCA_946627685.1 uncultured Bacteroidales bacterium | reverse complement strand
GCTGTCGTCCGGGGCTGCTGCGCCGTTCTCGCTGACCGCCCTCAGGACGCTGTCCATTTTCAGCGGCGGTCTCCCGTCCACCACCCTCGCGAGATTCTCTGCGTAGAGGTTCCATCTGTTCACCACGCTCTCGAGGGAGTCGATGCGGATGGCGTTGCGGATGGCTTCCTGACGGGTGTGGGCGTCGGGGTATCCCGGGAGGAGGGTTTTCACCGGGGTGAAGGAAATAATGGAAATGATGGCGGCGGAGAGGACGAAAAGGATGGTGACGACGGTCGTCAGGAAGCCGGGACGCGAGAAAGATAAGGCCCATATCTGCCTGTGGGTCTTGTCATCGGTGAGGGAGAGCCTGTAGATTTCCGGCCTCGGTTCTTTGTTTTTCCTTGCCATAAATTATGTGTATGGTCTGCAAATATAAGAAATTGGGGAGAAATATTTAACTTTGCGGCCATGAACCGCAAGGTCGGAATAGATTTCGGACGCAGGAGGACGGGAATCGCCGTGAGCGATCCCCTCGGGGTTTTTGCCTCTCCGCTTGAGACGGTCCCGGGAGGAGAAGTCGTGGAGTATTTGAAAAAGTATTCTGAGACAGAGACGATTACGGATTTTGTCGTAGGCTGGCCTACAAATCTGGACGGCAGTCCTTCGGAGGCGGCCGCCGATGTGAAGGCTTTTCTTTCCCGCCTCGAAAAGGCTTTTCCGGGCGTTCCCGTACATCTTGAGGATGAGAGGTTTACCTCGGTTCTCGCCCATAGGGCGATGATTGACGGGGGAATGAAGGCTTCGGACCGCCGTGACAAGGCTTCCGTGGACCGCATCAGCGCCTCCATCATCCTTCAAGGGTATCTGGACAGGGAGAACCCTTCCTCGTGCGGCACGGGTTTTGCGCCTGACATGGAAGCCATTCCGGCTTCGCGGATGCGAGGAGGAAAAAGGAATAAACGTTAAACAACATGATTCAACCCATATATGTATATGGTTCCGCCGTGCTGCGGGAAACAGCTTCCGACGTGGACCTTTCAGACAAGGAGGGCATAGCCGCCCTCGTAAGGGACCTCAGGGACACGCTCGCCCATGCGGACGGCTGCGGCCTTGCGGCTCCCCAGATAGGAGTGAGCAGCCGGGTCGTCATCGTGGATGGGACGGAGATGGTGGATATGTATCCCTATCTCAAAGATTTCAAGAGGGTTATCATCAATCCTGAAATCCTTGAGACGAGCGCGGACACCTGCCGGTACAACGAGGGCTGCCTCAGCATTCCCGGCGTCTATGCCGACGTCACCAGGCCTGCCTCCATCAAGCTCAGGTATTACAACGAGAAACTCGAGCAGGTTACGGAAGAGTTCGACCGTTTCGCCGCCCGCATGGTGCAGCATGAACTTTCCCATTTGGACGGGGACCTTTTCACCGACCACGTGGCCCCCATCCGCCGGAAGATTATCGCAAAAAAGCTCCAGAGCATCTCGCGCGGCCTTACCTCCGCCCGCTATGCCACGAAGCTGAAGCAATAGCCGCCGTCCCGATGCGGGTTCCTCGTGATAATCAGTCAGGAAGCCGCGGACGGCCCCTTTGATTTCTCTCCGGTGAGGCGGAGTCCCAGTCTCGCCGTTTTTTTATAAATTTGCAAAATCATATAATATTTTTTTTTGTTATGGGAGCATTTCACGCATACGACATAAGAGGAGTCTATAACGTTGACTTCGACAAGGATACGGCTTACAAGACCGGTTATTTCATCCCGTCCCTCCTGGGAGCTGACAAGGTTCTCGTGGGAAGGGACTGCAGGGTGTCCTCGCAGGAAATCAGGGACAGCCTTGTGGAGGGAATCACCGACGCCGGAGCCGACGTCTATGACATCGGCCTGAGTTCCACGCCGCTCGTGTATTTCGGCACAGCCAACTATGGCTTCAAGGCCTCGGTGCAGATAACGGCCTCCCATAATCCCAGGGAATACAACGGAATGAAGGTCTCCAGGGAGAACGCCCTTCCGGTGGGTTTCGATGCCGGTCTGGGTCAAATCAAGCAGTGGATTGACGAGGGCCGTCCCACTCCTGCCGCAGCCGTGAAAGGGAAGGTGCATCCGATGGATATCCGCAAGGATTACCTCGACTTCCTCATGAAATTCAAAGGGGACTATTCCGACCTCAAGATAGCCTTCGACCTCTCCAACGGAATGGCCAACCTCCTTGCCAAGGACCTTTTCAAGGGGGAAAACGCCGAATACCTTTTCGACGTCATGGACGGAACCTTCCCGGGCCACGAGCCCAACCCCCTCATCCCCGCCAACGTGAAACCTTTGAGGGACCTCGTGGAGCGGATGGGCGCGGACGTGGGCGTCATCTATGACGGCGATGCCGACAGGGTGATGTTCGTGGACGACAAGGCCCGTTTCGTCGCCCCTGACCTCGTGGTGGCCCTTCTCGCCGAGTATTTCTGCGTGGAAAGGGGAGAGAAGAATCCTCGCGTCCTCCAGGAAATCCGTTCGTCCAAGGCCGTGGGCGAGGCCCTTGCCGCTTACAACGCCGACCTACACACCTGGAAGGTGGGCCGCGCCTTCGCCGCTCCCAAGCTCCGTGAAATCGACGGACTCTGGGGCGGGGAACTTGCAGGCCATTACTATTTCAAGGATTTCTTCTATTCCGACAGCGGCCTTCTCGCCAGCCTCCTTGTCCTGAGAATCGTGGCTTCCCTGAAGAAGAAGGGCGTCACCCTCAGTTCCAGGATGGACTCCATGTCAAAGTATATGAACTCCGGAGAAATCAACTACAGGCTTGAGGACAAGAAGGGGGCCATGGATGCCGTGAAGGATATGTTCATGGCTCAGGAGAAGGCTACGGCTTTCATGGATTTCGACGGCTACAGGGCGGAGTTCCCGCAGTGGTGGTTCAATATCCGTCCTTCCAACACGGAGCCTTATCTGAGGTTTATCTGCGAGGCTACCACCAAGGAACTGCTTGACAGTAAGATAGCGGCTGTGGATGAGCTGCTGAAAACCAAGTTCGGAGCCGTCAGGTAGGCTCTTTGCAAAGACGTGTACAGAATATGAAACCTAACAGACTTATTGCAGGATTACTGTGTTTTTCCGCCATCCTTCCCTTGGCGGCCCAGAGCAGGAAGTCCCTCAAGGATACGACAATGACCCTCGAAAGGGCCGAGAGGCTCGTACCGAGGATTATCCACAGTCCCGTCAGGCCCCTCGTCCCGGACGGAATGGCCGCGATGGACACTCTCGACACCGCCGATCCCGCGGTGAAGATTCTCCTCTATCCCAACTATTCCTGGAAATACAAGCGTGACGCCTCCGCCTCCAAGAACAGCGCGACGTTCACGGAGAATTGGACTTCCGAGTATCCCGACCCTTACAAGACTTCGCTCGGGAGCCTTCCCGACAAGGTGACTTTCTGGGTGGTGGATACCCTCAGCGATTATCGCTGTCCCAATCAGGTGGCGGTTTATTCCGCCTACGGCTACCGTCACAGGCGCCATCATTCCGGGGTGGACCTTCCTTTGAAAACGGGTGACCCCGTCTATGCGGCTTTTGCCGGAAAAGTCAGGATGTCAAAGTATTACAAGGGGTATGGAAACCTTGTCGTGCTGAGGCATGAGAATGGCCTGGAGACTTTCTACGCCCATCTTTCGAAGAGGAACGTGGAGGTCGGAGACTGGGTTGAGGCCGGTCAGGTCGTCGGGCTCGGTGGCGCGACGGGAAGGGCTACCGGGGCCCACCTGCATTTCGAGACGAGGTATCACGGGTATTCTTTCGACCCGGAGTGGCTGATTGATTTCAAGACGGGTGACCTTCGTCACAGGGTTTTCACCCTGAGGAAGAAGTATCTGAGCATGGGTAGCAAGTATGTGCCTGATTCTGATGAGGAGGAGTATGAAATCAATGAGGCTGACGCGAAGGATAAGGAGATTGCGAAGGCCCGCGAGGAGGAGCGCCTGAAGGCGGAACGTGAGGCGGCGGAGGCTTCGGCCCAGTATTACCGTATCCGCTCGGGAGATACCCTCGGCAGGATTGCGCAGCGCTATCACACGACGGTCAGCCGCATCTGCAGCCTCAATCCCGGCCTTACCTCCAAGTCCACTCTCCGCATCGGCCGCAACATCAGGGTAAAATAGCCCCTCCCTGCCTTTTTGCCCCCTCCTGCCCCCGGGCGGCAGGACCTCCTGGCAACGGCCCCGTACCCGTAGGCCGGCGTCGCTCCGATGGGAATTACTGAATCAGGTTGAAGCCGGGGGAGGTCCAGGATTCCATGGAGCCGCCGGGGAGGGAGTAAATCAGGCAGGCTTCGAGGTCAGGGCTGTCGATGATCAGTTTTCTCGCGGCGTCAAGGCCGAGGACCATGCAGGCGGTGGCGATGGCGTCGGCAGTGGTGGCGTCCTTTGCCATTATCGTGGCGCTTAGGAGGTTGTGGCTTACCGGACGGCCGGTCCGGGGGTCTATTGTGTGAGAGTATTTCACCCCGTCCCGGACATAGAATTTCCTGTTGTTGGCGGAGGTGACGAGCCCGCAGGGGGAGCCATCGGAGCGCCAGATTCCGAAAACGTCGGCGCCCGGAGTGTCGTTCCCGTCCACAGGCCTGTCGATGGCGATGGTCCAGCCTGTGCCGTCAGGGTTCAGTCCGCTGCAGAAGATTTCACCTATATCCACGAGCATATCCTTGACTCCCAGTCCTTTAAGATACGATGCGACAAGGTCGGCGCTAAGTCCCTGCGCAATCGCGTTGTAGTTGAGGTTGGGAAGCGACCCTCCCGCTGAAAGGGTGGCCGGGTCGAGCCTTCCGTCCCCGTCCAGGGCCTCGCCGAGGTTTCTTGGAAGATGTTTCATGCCGCAGGAAGCCATGATTGCGGAAATTTTTTCCCCGGAGGGAAGGGAGTCCGTGGTGAATCCGAAGCCCCAGGCGTCGAAAAGGGGGGCGGCGGCGCAGTCAAGGACTCCTCCAGTTTCCTCCCACAGGGCCCTTGCCGCCGCATAGGTTTCGAGAAACAGCCTGTTCGGGCGGATGGCTTCCCCTCTGTTGAACCGGCTGAGCATGGAACCTTTGTTGTATCCCGAGAGGGTGGTGTCTATCTCGTGCAGAATCGAGTCGATGCCGGCCTTGATGGCGGTCGGGGGAGTGTCCACCCCTGCGAGGCCGATTTTTACGGTGTAGGTGCCGCCTTGGGCAAAACCGGTGATAGCCACGTAGTTCCGTTTTTCACAGCTGCTGATGCACAGAAGGGCGGCTGCGGCGAAAATGAGGCGGATTATTTTACCCGGAAGGTTTCCCATGCTTGATGTTCGGCAAAGTATTTGTACAAAGATAATCGAATTTGCGAAGAAATTCGCATATTTGCATTTTGTACGCATATAAGATGAAGATTTTGAAAATGAATATCAGAGGATTGTCTGTCATGATGGCTGCCGCCCTTGCCTTTGCTACGGCTGTCCTGCCTTCATGCAAGAAAAAAGACAAAGACGATTCAAAGGAATTCCTGACCGGCAGGATGTCTTATCAGCTTCCGGTGTATGTCCATCCGGGAGATGTGTTCGAGGTCAGGCCCTCCGGTGTGAAGCATCCCAAAGGAGGCAATCTCGGCTATTATGTCTATACTTCATGGGATTCCAAGAGAGACACCCTCAGGTATCCGTCTTCAACTGACACCTCCCCTGTGGTCTATACCCTGAAAATCCCTGAAAACATCATCGGCGAAGGCTATAATTTCGTGTTCTACGCGATTGCAGACGGGTATTACGACGCTTCCAGGCAGACAGAATTTACTATCGTGACCGATGATATGGAGGATGCGTTCTCCGGACTGGATTACACCGATTCCGACCCCAGGTTCACGGATTCCCGCGACGGGATGACCTACCGCACCGTGACGATAGGGGACAGGGAGTGGCTGCGCCAGAACCTCTCCTATGCAGGGTCGGGCGTGCCGTTCTCCAACTGCCCCGCCATGACCAGGAACACCGGCAATTTCTACTCCTGGGAGGAGGCCGTTTCCGCCTGTCCAGAAGGGTGGCATCTTTCCACCGAGGAGGACTGGCTGGCCCTTGGCAGGCATCTCAAGGGAGATGAAAGCCTCGCCGCGCACGAGATGTTCCCTGGTATAGCCGGAGACCTTATGGTGGATGCCAAGTTCTTCAGCAGCAGGATGTGGGGATATTGGCCCAATGATGTCACGATTACCAACAAAAGCGGTTTCAACGCCCTTTCTTTCGGTTTCGCCGACAAATCCGGGGCCGGAGCGCCCAGGTTCATTAGCCCCAACGAGTATGCCGTGTTCTGGACTGCTGACGAGGATTCTTCCGACAGTTCCAAAGCCTGGCTGCGTTATATCCATTACAGGCAGGCTGACGTGCTGACCGGCACGGCCGACAAAGGCACGTTCCTTGCTTCCGTAAGATGCGTACGTGATTAACAAGATGCGTGCGTGATTAAAATGAAATTGCTTGCCCTCATAATTTCCGTTCTTGCGGCGGCGGCCCCCCAGGAGACCGTCAGGGATTTCCTTGACCTTGCATCGTCTTCCCGGCTGTCTTTCAGCTATGAGTATTCCGCGCGGTCATCTGCCTCCACGATGACGGGCAGCGGCAAAGTCACCGCCCAGGGCGACCTCTTCCTTATGGAAGGGGACGGAATAGAGGTGGTCTGCGACGGAAAAACGAGGTGGACCGTGGACCGTTCCGCAGGCGAGGCCGTTGTGGAGAGCGTGTCTTCCGGCGAGGATTTTTCGGCCAATCCGGCCCTATTCCTCTCCGAGGCCTCGAAGAGTTTTGTCGTGAAGGAGGCTGTAAGGGTCAAAAAGGGCGGAAAGGACCTCGTGAAGGCCGTCCTGGAGTCTGCCGTCGAGTCCAACGTCCGCTCAATCATCCTTTTCATCACCCCCGACCTCAAGCTCTCCGAAGCCGAGGTCACCGTTTCCGGCGGCACCGTCGCCACGTTCATTATCGGGGACTTTTCCAGCTCCCCCGCCAGCGAGGACCTCACTGTCTTTACCTTCGACAGGTCCTCCCTCCCTTCTGACGCCGTCATCACCGATCTCAGGTAGTTCCCGGTTTACATTCCCGCGATTGTACTGAGGATGAAAACCAGCAGGGACAGGGCTTTGTCTGCTAGAAAGACAAGAAAGCCGAGGCGCAGGCCGGCGGCTTCGAGGATCAGGACCGCCACTCCCAGGGTGACGGCGATGGAGGTGACCGGCATGGCCAGAAGATTGGTTATCAGGAAGTAAACGGGGAAGGTCCCGAAGCGGGCCCAGGCGAGCGGGGCAGTGAACGCCTGGCAGGAAAGGGTGAGGGCCGAGGCCTCCCAGATTTTTTTCGACAGATATTCAAGGGCGGAGCTTCCGCCGTCGTTTTCATCCCATCCGGGCCAGAGGGCTTTCAGCCACGGGAACAGGATGGTGATGCCGGCCATCGCGAGGTAGGAAAGCTGGAAGGCGACGGAGGAAATCAGGGAGGGGGCCGCCGCAAGCTGGATTACCATAGCGCCGAGGAGGATCCGCAGGGGACTCGCCGGCCTTGAAAGCAGGCGGGCCGTCTCGCGCAGAACAATGAAAAGGAAGGCCCTCACAAGGGAGGGGGACGCCCCGGTCATGATGGTGAAAAACCCTGACAGCGAGAGGATAAGGATGTACCTTGCGAGCATCGAAAGGGGAAACTTTCCGAGAATGGAAAGGGACTTCGAGAGGATAAGGTAGATGATGCCGAGGTGGAGGCCGGAGAGGGCCAGGAGGTGGGAGGCTCCGCTTTGCCGGAATGCAGTGGAGATGTCCCGTGGAAGGTCCGCGCGGTCTCCTGTCAGGAGGGCTTTGAGCAGGGGAGCCGAGGCGGGGGTGTCCCAGGGTATGGAGTCGATGGCTTCCTTGAGGGCGCGGGCGGCCTTCTGGGCCGGAGGAAAGTCGGCTGCCGGGAATGGAGCCGTGGCGCCGCACAGGGCGCAGAACCCTCCACAAAGGGCGTAAATGGCGGCAAGCCAAGGCATTGACGGCCTGCCGTCCTCCCTTCGGAATGCGATGAGGATGAAAATGAGCGTCAGGACGGGCGTGGCGGCTGCCGCTCCCGTCAAGGGCGAAACAAAGCTTGTAAAAAGGGTCCCGGCGGCTATCCCGGCCAGGAAAGAGTAACATATCCCCGCAAAATCCCTGTCCTCCGACATAATGAAGTTTACATAGTTGGTTTTGACTTTCCGGAGGTACTTGCCCTCAGAATGTCAGATTTTGATAA